>DATFLA010000091.1:0-6872 GCA_035268305.1 Bacteroidales bacterium
CTTAATGTTAAACTTGAGAATGATAATATTATTGAGAACCTGTCTGTATATCCCAATCCTTTCACAGAACAATACTCGGTATTCATAAATTCAGATTATTCAGAAAGGATTAAAGTTTCTGTTATCAATGTAGCGGGTTCAACAGTATACCAGGATGAAAAGAATATCATCAGCGGGGATAACACGATAGTCCTTTCAGGTACTGATCTTAAGCCCGGAACCTATTTCCTGAACATTAAAGGGAATACAATAAACAAGACAATCCCCATAGTGAAAATGAACAGATAAATTCAACAACCAGTATAAGACACATTATGACAGAAATAATTCCAACGAGGGACATGGCGATGGTCCTTTTCAGTAAGTACAACAAAACAGAAAGTTTATTAAAACATGCATTATCAGTAGAAGCCGTTATGAGATATATGGCCCGCAAGTCGGGTGAAGATGAAGAAAAGTGGGGAATTGTTGGTCTTATCCATGATCTCGATTACGAGATGTATCCCGACCAGCATTGCATAATGACTGAAAAAATCCTTAGAGAGCACAACTGGCCCGAAGAATATATAAGGGCTGTAACAAGTCATGGTTATGGCATAGCTACAGATACCGAACCCGTATCACTTATGGAGAAAACATTATTTGCGATGGATGAACTGACAGGTCTTGTTACAACAAGTGCTCTTGTACGACCATCCAGAAGTGTGATGGATATGGAGGCCAAATCTGTAAAGAAAAAGTGGAAGGACAAGCGTTTTGCGGCCGGAGTAGACCGTTCTGTCATTGAAAGAGGCGCTGAGATGCTTGGAGTTACGCTTGATGAGCTGATCACCGATTGCATTATGGGAATGAGAGAGGCAGCTCCTGAGATTGGACTGGCGGGATAAAAAAACCGCCTCAAAATTACTCTTTAACTGCCAATGGCACTGAGAAGGCCCTGCAGTTAGTGTTTTATCTTTTGAGGCAGTTTTGTTAATTTCCCTGTTTTAATGCTTACATTATTTTCAGTTTGATATTCCTGAACCATACATCATCACCATGGTCCTGAAGGCCTATATAACCTTCATGTGCAGGATCGAGGAACCATTTATAATCTTTAAATTTAGAATTTTCGACCATAGTCTTCCAGTCGGGAGTCCAGAGATGAAATTCAACTACATTGACTCCGTTCTGGGTAAAGACGACTGTACCTTCATAGCATAATATTTTTGCTGAATTCCATTCCCCGAAAGGCTTTGCATTTTGTGGTTTTGCCGGGATCAGGTCATACAAAGAACCTGCCTGACGGTCGCCATCCTTTCCCAGTTTGGCATCGGGATGATTTGCATTATCAAGTATTTGCATTTCAAGGCCTGATTTCCAGATAGGTTCATTTGGAATCTGTTGTGCCAGGATAAAGATACCGCTGTTTCCTCCTTTAGAAATCTTCCATTCCAGTTCAAGTTCAAAGTTTTTCAGTTTCTTATTATAGATAATATCACCGCCATTACCGGCTTCACCGTTACCAGAACCTATGCAGTGAAGAGTGCCATCGACCACTTCCCAGCCTTTACTGGGGAAAGCACTACTGTCATACTTTATCCAGCCATCAGTAGTCTTGCCATCAAATATAGAAACAAAACCTGTATCCTCAGCTGCCTGAGCTGTGTCATTGGCTGCTTCTTTTTTAGTATTGCTATTGGATCCGCATGAAGTTGCCAATCCAAAAACAAGAACAGATGCTAAAACAATGTTTACAAATTTCATGTGTAAATAATTTTGATTTTAAATGTCATATAGAACTCACATGCATAAAACATTTCTATTGCTGTTTATGTTTGCTAAAACATGTGGATTTTTTTACAAGCATTATAATTATATTAAAAAAGCAGAGGTAAAAATTTACCCCTGCCTTTGTGTTACTTATGCAGGCATATCGGGTAGGGTAAATCCATCACGATATGTATGCTTTATCATTTGTTGAGCAAATTCTTTTGCATTGATTTTAATATTAGGCCTGTTGAATTTAGGATCGCCATCAACAATTTTGAAATTATCGGAAATGGTAAGCCTTACATTATCATCGGGTCCTATATTGGTAAATGTCATATTATTACCATCCCAGTCAAGAGTCTTGTTAAGACCCTGGAGCCTTACTGCAGGAACTCCCATTACAACCATTTCGTTGAACGGACCGGCTTCTGAGAAATCAGATTTAGTCTTAACCCTGTTTTCAGGACTTTCTTTACATGCACGTACCCAGTCCATTTCATGGCCACCGTTCATTGCATTCGGAACTCTTCTTTCTGTCTGAGGTACGTTGGGAACACGTCCTGAGAGTAGCCAGGGATCTTTACCGTAGCAACCGCAAACCAGGGTATCTTTTGTACCATGGAAGAGTACACCACCACCGGCATCATTCATATTCTTACCTGCCGGCCAGCCTTCAGGTTTTGTAGGCTGAAGACCACCGTCGTACCATGTAATGGTAACTTCCGGATACTTCATCTTTGAACCTTTCACTGATGGTCTTTCAGGATAGACCTGGGTTACCATCTGTGCATTAGGAGCACTTTCAGTAAGAAGAAGAGTTGAGCTACCCTGTGCTTTTATAGGATATCCCAGACGCAGGCCTTTGAATACAGGATGAAGAATATGGCACGCCATATCGCCGAGAGCACCTGTTCCGAAATCCCACCATCCTCTCCAGTTCCATGGAGTATATTCAGAGTTATACGGACGCATCTTGGCAGGTCCTATGAAAAGGTCCCAGTTAAGAGTATCAGGCACCCATTCTCCCGGAGGAACATTAAGACCCTGCGGCCAGATAGGACGGTCAGTGAATGCTTCAACCCTGCGGACTTCACCGATCTCATTATTATTCATCCATTCCACTACATGATCAACTCCTTCAGCTGATGCACCCTGGTTTCCCATCTGAGTTGCAACCTTATATTCAGCAGCAAGTTTTGTCAGCAACCTTGATTCGTATACAGTATGAGTAAGCGGTTTCTGGCAGTATACATGTTTTCCGAGAGTGATTGCATGGGCAGCCACTCCTGCATGTGAATGGTCAGCTGTTGCAACTATTACAGCATCAATGGAATTGCCCATTTCATCATACATCTTACGCCAGTCCCAGTACCTTTTAGCGCCGGGATTATCATCAAAGACCTTTTTTGCATAGCCCCAGTCAACATCACAAAGAGCAACAATATTCTCTGTAGGCTTTACATGTTTCAGGTTTGTGTTACCCATACCGCCAATACCAACGACTGCAATATTAAGCTTATCGCTGGGAGCCTTATGGCCAAGACCACTCACCACCGAGCTGGGTAATATTGTCAGACCTGCAGCTACAGCGCCGGTAGTCCCAATAAAATTCCGACGTGTAATTTTGTTTGAATTTTCTTTCATTTCCAGGTAGATTTAAATTTATTATTGATTGATAAAATTAATAATTTTCAAGTAAAGTTGGTCAAAGGTTAAATTATATTTAACAACATATTAAGATTTCTATAATTCCCTTATCCAGATATTCCTGTATCCGACAGGATTTCCGTGGTCCTGGAGAACAATGCTTCCGGCACCATGTTTACGAATAAAATACTCAGGTATACCAATATACTCTGTTGGTCCCCTGAGGCTTACATTATTCTGGATCAGAACACCATTTTGAAGTACAGTTACTCTCGGTGGTGTCTTAAAGACTGTTGAATCTTCCCCGAATGTAGGAGCCGTATAAATTATATCATATGTCTGCCATTCCCCTGGTTTACGACATACATTAACAAGCGGTGCGTACTGTTTGTAGATTGCGCCTGCCTGCCCGTTCCTGTAGGTACGGTTATTATAGCTGTCGAGAACCTGAACTTCATAAAGTTCCTGCAGAAAAACGCCACTGTTGCCCCTTCCCTGACTTTCACCTGTAACAACAGAGGGAGTTCTCCATTCGATATGAAGCTGGAAATCATTGAATTTTCTTTTTGTTTTTATAACACCTGCACCTCTCACGGAAACAAGTGCTCCGTCTTCCACCTTCCATTTTGAAGGATTCCCGTTATTGTCTGTCCATTCAGAATTAATATCACCACCGTTAAACAATACTATGGCATCAGAAGGGGCATCCCTGTCCGTTGCACCCGGAGTAACTATCTTCACTTCCGGTTCCCATATCTCTGTCATACCCGGCGTCATTTTTTCAGGCTCCGGATATTTCTTTTCCGCAGGCTGTGTGGGCTGTTGAGCCTTTACTGCACCGATAGCACAGATCATCAAGGCTGAACTGAAGATCAAAATCTTTTTCATTTGTTGTTTTTGATTAATTAAGTTAATATATAAATAAAGGTGTATTTAAAACAGGCCTATTAAGCAAATATAACACAGCAATTATAAAAAACCTAATGATATTTGCCCCCGGAGGGCAAATGTTAATCAAAGGCTTGTTTTGTTGAGGCAAGAACAAAACAAAATGGAAAAACACCGCCGGAAATGTCATTTTTTTTTTAAAAACATGAAACAAAAAGGCAAAAATACACATATAATATTTATATTTTCAGCCTCTTACAATGGGAGGTTGAAACAATTACACTTTTGTTAAAAAAAAATGTTAAAATATTTTAACTATTAAAACAAAAGCCTTATGTTTGTTTTAACAGTAAAATTACCTGATCCATGATCTGTTACAAAACAATTTTTACAATAGAGGCAGAAGTATATCTTGTGCTAAAACAATCATAATTAAACACTTAAATCAATTGAAAAAAAGTATTATCTATTTTAATTAACCTAAATGAATCTAACTATGGTAACTTTGCGAAATTCGGTTTTTTTATTTAGGAGGAGTATTCTATCTCTTCTCCTGTTTGGCTTTGCGATCAGCCTGGCCTATGGACAGCAAAGAACGGTTACTGGTAAGGTAACTTCCGATGATGGAAGTCCGCTACCGGGCGTTAACATTGTTGTTCAGGGTACCACACAGGGAACGATGTCTGATAATGAAGGAAATTACAGCATCAGTGTTCCGGGGCCCGACGCAGTCCTCTCTTTTTCATTCATCAGTTATACTACCCAGAACGTCACGGTAGGTAGCCGTTCGACTATCGATGTGGAACTGAAAGCATCGGTAAGTGCACTTGGACAGGTAGTTGTTGTGGGTTATGGTACACAGAAGAAAAAAGAGATTACAAGTTCTATAGCCAGTGTAAACGCAGATGAATTCAATAAAGGTAACGTTGAGACCCCGGTTCAGCTGATCCAGGGTAAGGTAGCCGGTCTTTCTATCAGTAAAGCCGGTGGTGACCCGAACGGTTCATATGACATCAGGCTGAGAGGTCTGAGCACAATTGGTGCCAACCTCGGACCACTTGTTGTTATTGATGGTGTAATCGGCGGTTCACTCGATAACGTTGACCCGAACGACATTGAGTCAATCAACGTTCTTAAGGATGGATCTGCAGCTGCTATCTACGGAACCAGGGGTTCCAGTGGTGTTATCCTCGTCACAACCAAAAAAGGTAAAAAAGGAACAGCAGTTGTTGATTACAATGTTTATATGACAGTTCAGACAGTAGCCAAAAACACACCGGTTATGAACTCCACTGAATGGAGGGCTCTCAGGGATGAGGTCAACCAGGGTTCAGCCAACCCGGTAGGTACCGACTTCGGTGACAATACCGACTGGTTCAAGGCAATTGAGCAGACAGGTGTTTCTCAGGTACACAACATTTCAATGTCAGGTGGAAGTGACCAGACAAGCTACCGTGCATCTGTCAACTACCGCGACATACAGGGTGTGATGATACACACAGGCAACACCCAGCTCAACGGCAGGATCAACATTACCCAGAAAGCAATGAACGACAAGCTTACTCTTGATCTGAACATGGGTGCTACAGAAAAGACAGCTCAGTTAGGCTTCAATTCTGCCTTCAGGTATGCAACTATTTATAACCCTACAGCTCCTATTAAGAGTACTGAATCGGCTTATGATAAGTACGGCGGATACTTCCAGCAGGTTCTTTTCGATTATTACAACCCCGTTGCTATTCTCGACCTCGATAAGAATGAAAGAAAAAGCCGACTCCTTGACCTCTCATTAAAAGGTACTTATCAGATAGTAAAAGGCCTGACAGTGGATGCTTTCTATGCAATTCAAAATACGGGTGAGCTTGATGGTATTTATTATGATTCTCATGATTACTGGGGTGGTATGAACAGAACCGGTCTTGCTTCAAGGGAAGCCAAACAGTTTTCAAGCCGCCTGTTCGAATCGACAGTTCACTACCAGGGCGACATCGCATCAAATGTTAACCTCAGTGCATTAGGCGGTTATTCATACCAGGATTTTTCTGATGAAGGTTTTAGAGCTGAGGGTGGTGATTTTATTACTAATGATTTTACATTCAACAACCTTGGTGCCGCACTCGATTTCAAAAACGGAAAAGGTACAATAACAAGTTATAAGAATTCAAACAAGCTTATTGCTTTCTTCGGCCGTGTTAACCTCGATATCAACGGGATGTGGTTCGTTTCTGCAAGTGCACGTTATGAAGGTTCATCCAGATTCGGTACTGCTGAAAAATGGGGCTTATTCCCTGCAATAAGCGGTGGTGTTGATATAGCAAGCCTGCTTAATGTAAGCGCCATCGACAACCTGAAACTAAGAGCCAACTATGGTATGACAGGTAACCAGCCTTCTGACAGCTACCTCTCACTGCTCCGTCTAGGCCCTCAGGGTAACTTCTATTATAACGGTAATTTCGTTCCCGGTTACTCTCCTGTAAGTAATGCAAACACAGACCTTAAATGGGAGAAAAAAGGTGAATTTGACGCAGGTTTTGACTTCTCACTATGGAAATCAAAACTCTCAGGTTCGTTCGACTTCTATACAA
>DATFLA010000092.1:0-2771 GCA_035268305.1 Bacteroidales bacterium
CTCTGATGGCTTACGACCTGGATAGTAAGCATTACAGGCAACAAAAGGACTAAAAACGTTGTTAGTGGTAAAAGATTTATTTATGCTAAAAATTAACAAAGCGACACTTGATTTCCTCAGTGCTGTAAAAGAGAACAATAACCGCGACTGGTTTCTACAGAACAAAGCATTCTACCAGGAAGCCAAAGAAAACTTTGAGCAGGTAGTACAACAATTAATCAAGAACCTTCTGGAATTTGAACCGATACTCAAAGGCCTTGAAGCAAAAACATGCATCTACAGGATTAACAGGGATATACGTTTCTCAAACGATAAGTCACCCTATAAGACTCATTTCGGAGCCTTTATAGTAAGAGGCGGAAGAAAAAACGGGGACCGGTTTGCCGGTTATTATTTTCACATTGAACCGGGAGGGAGTATTGCTGCCGGAGGCTCCTATATGCCCCCTTCACCATGGCTTGCAGCTATCAGGGAACGCATAGATGAAGAGCCCGGAAAACTGAGGAGAATTATTGAAGCAAAAGAATTTGTTAACTATTTCGGAGCTCTGGATGGTGAAAAACTCAAAACAGCTCCCAAAGGATTTACAGTTGATCATCCTGATATAGATCTGCTAAGATTCAAAAGCTACCTTGTGGTTAACCAATTGGATGAACAACTGGTAACAAGTGACAGACTTATCAGTCATGTTACAGATGTATTCAGAGCAATGAAGCCATTGAATGATTTCCTAAATATGGATCGCTGATAGCCTACAAAACCTTTAAAAAACTGCTTATTAAAGAGCCTTTCCCATATTTAGAAGCATCCACTTTACAGAAGCTCTTACCCGATAGTCAGGATTAAACTGCCGTGCTACTATTATTCCATCACGATTGATGATATACGTTGCCGGTACAGGCAGGTGTGCAACGTCCCTCCCATTATTTTCAGCGATGCTGATATTTAGTTTCTTTTGTATAAGATCCTGGTAAGCCCGGGTCACAGTGAACATCACATCATAATCTTTCATAATCTGCTCCTGGCAATCATACAATACAGTGAAAGTAATATTATGGACTTTTACTGTCTGTTCAACATTATCAATTGTTTCAGGTGTAACTGCAACAACATTGAATCCCTGATCAACTATCATTTTTATTGAATCCTGGTAATCATTAAGGTATCTGCTGCAAACCGGACACCATTTTCCCCTGTAAAAAAACAGGACAACCGGTCCAGTTTCAAGAAGCTTTTTAAGCTCTACCTGTTTGCCGGCCTGATCATACGCAACAAAATCGGGCGCCCTGTCTCCCACATTCAAACCTGCAGGTATATGGCTGTCGCCTGCTTTAATTCCAAATTTAGCATAGTCTGTACCCTGTCCTTCTGACGATACTGATAATGAAAACAAAAGAATAAAAGAGAAAAAAAGAATTCGTTTCATACTAACCTGATTTTTTATTGGTAATACCGGAATTGCAATACCGGTCACCAAAAATAATCTATTAATGAATATTTCCGGTATGAAAAATTTCCGATATCAGGGAAATGAGCTAAATATCATATCCGGGATCTGTTTTTAACATACGTTTTGATAAAAAACGGCAAACAACACGGAATTTTCAAAATAAATATAATTAAGGAAAAATCCCGTCACAGAATAATAAGTGTCTGTCCAATTATTTTGAAGGCTTGTCAAATAGTGATGTGATATTTTTATAAAATATATAATTTGCATCAAAATTGGATAAAGATCCGGGGGCATCCCCGCTCTAAATCGTGGCATCTGTTAAGTCAGCCTGCTGTTCTAAAAAGTAAGTTAATAAGTGAATTTGAAAAGTACATTTTTCGGATTTTTTTTATTGATTACCTCTTTGGGTAATGCACAAAATTATATCATTGATTTTTCCGCGACAGGGGCTGCATCTTCCATATCATCTGTTACTGTTGAAAACCTGACAAAAAATACTACCCTGAACCTGAGCCGGAATCAGTCTGTAAGGCTCATTGGAACATCAGGCATAATCTCTGAAGATAATCTTCAGACAATAATCAGGATATATCCAAATCCTGCAACAAAAGGTTATACTATAGCGCATATATACCCGTTTTTTTCAGGCAACTCAGTTCTTACGGTATATGATGCTACCGGAAAAACAGAGGCTCAGACCTCCTCCTACCTTGGCACATATCCCCAGGAATTCAGGATATCGGGTCTGAAAAACGGTATACATTTTCTCGTGATCTCAGGTAAATACTTCAGGTATTCCTCAAGATTCATCGTTGTCAGTAATACTTCATCAGCAGCAAAAATAGAAAGAACCGGAAGCGAAAATTTCGTAGAAGATACCGAATCAACTGAAAATTACGAGAGTGATCCCTCGTCGATTATAAACATGGCCTATACCGATGGTGACAGGCTTAAATTTACAGGACGATCAGGGAAATTCGCAACAGTAGTAACAGATATTCCGGATAAAAGCAAGACTATCGACTTCAGATTTGTCGAATGTACTGATGCAGACTCAAATAATTACCCTGTTGTGGTCATAGGTTCACAGGTATGGATGGCTGAAAACCTTAGAACAACAAGGTATTCGGATGGAAAGTATATTAGTAGTCCCGGTACCGATAATAATCTCTGGAATAATTATTTCACGGGCGCATATTCATGGTATAAGAACAGCCCGGAATCGTTTAAGAACACTTATGGAGCGTTGTATAACTGGTATGCTGTCAATTCCGGAAATCTCTGTCCGCGCGGATGGAGAATCCCGGATGACAAGGAC
>DATFLA010000093.1:0-4291 GCA_035268305.1 Bacteroidales bacterium
ACATGCCTTTCTCTCTTATTTCCTTCACTATTTTATCAAGTATCCCGTTTACAAAGGTACTGCTTTTAGATGTACAATAGTATTTTGCTATTTCAATATACTCATTCAGAGTTACCTTAACAGGTATTTCCGGAAATTCCATTATCTCAGCAATGGCCAGTTGCATAACAAGTATATCCATAAGAGCAATCCGTTCCACCTCCCAGTTAGTTGTATTCTTATCTATAAGATCCGAGTACTTTTCACCGTTAAGAACTGCCTTGCTGAAGAGTATCTTAACAAATTCCCTGTCTTCCTCATTCTTAAACAAGGGCATGAGAGAGGCATCTTCGCCGGAATCGACCCTGAATTTCTTGAAAGTTTTTTCAAGCATTGCCATAATATACTCCATATCATCATTCCAGAATATACTCTGCTCCTCAAGATTTGACTGCAGCTCCTCCGATCCGGCAAACAATTCCGTAATAATACGAATTACAAATTTCTTGTCAGACTGGTAATTGTTTGTCTCAGATGAGATATACTGTTCGTAGGCATCCCATGTTATCATCCTGTTATATAACATCCTGGGAATATGTGGATTATTTACCCACGATAATTTATTAGATGACAGGTACTTATGCAATGCAGTATTTTTTCTTAACTGTGCGACAACCTGGTTATCAACAAATCTTCTTTTTGGGTTAAGATCATCCTGTGAAGGGATGTATTTCTGAAGTGCCTGGTCTATTTTCTCAAGTGCTATATCGGCAAGTTCTATAACAAGCAGAATGAGATAATGGTAAAGTTCATAAGTTTTATTAATACTGAACATAAGTTCTGCTTCAGCCTGTTTCAGGTCATTATCATTCCTGCGGTTAAAAGCGTAAAGAGCCAAAAGGGCTTTTATACGTAGTAATCTTCTGCTTATCATTTGTAAAGAACCTCAAATTTTCGCTGCAAAAATACTCTTTTTAGGTTATCGTCAAAACAACTTTTTAAAAATAAGAGCTTGCCGGTATGCTGTTTTCAGATGCTAAACGTTACAAATATTTAGTATTTCAGACGAAAAGCTATCATTATCAATTAATCAGTGAAAATATTTAATCATTTACAATTATTCTTATGGATTTTGATTTGATAAAATATTTGTTACATTTGACAATACAAAACAAAACCCTAACACTAACTGACTTAGAAATGGAAGACGAAGCAGGAATCAAGGAAGTCATAAACGGGAATGATGAAAGGCTCATTAAGGAAGAGATATTCACCAAGATCGTGCGGGCAGGAAAAAGGACCTACTTTTTTGACGTAAAAGCCACGCGTAAGGAGGATTATTATCTTACTATAACAGAGAGCAAGAAACGTTTAGGCAAAGAAGGTAAAGTATTTTATGAGAAGCACAAGATTTTCCTTTATAAGGAAGATTTTGAAAAATTTTCGGATGGTCTGAGAGATGCAGTTACATTTATTGAGAACGGCAATCATGAACCAAGGGCTCATGCTGAAAACACCGATGAAGAACCAATAGAAGAAAAGAGCTCGCTCTCAACAGAGGAATTTACAAATGTTGAATTTGAAGATCTTGGAAAAAAGTAAAACTTGCTGAAATATTTTTTCTAAGAAAATTTCTTAATGTCTGATTATCTACTCCTTATATTAGGAATACTTTTTATAATAATGGGAATAATAGGTTGCCTGGTTCCCGTTTTACCCGGGCCGCCCTTTAGTTTTCTTGGCCTTATTTTTCTACACCTCAGTCGCTTCGGCCAGTTTTCTGCCTCAACTCTTATTACCCTTGGCAGTATAGCAGCCATTGTTACAATACTCGACTATATAGTCCCGGTCTGGGGCACAAGGCGGTTTGGCGGCTCCAAGTATGGAACACGGGGTGCAACAGTAGGTCTCATAATAGGCTTTTTCCTTGGGCCTATGGGCATTATTATAGGACCGTTAATCGGAGCATTTGTAGGAGAAATGCTCTTTAAGGATGATATTCACTATGCCGCCAGAGCTGGTTTTGGAAGCCTGTTGGGATTCATGACAGGTATAGGCCTTAAACTGGCTGCCTCCTTTATCATTACCTTTTATTTCATCAGGGAATGGATATCGTAGGATCCTAATGCCAGGCTGCCATAACCGGCTGATAATAAAAGGGAATCGTTAGTCGCCCAATGTGGCTACCATTACAGCTTTGATTGTATGAAGCCTGTTTTCTGCTTCATCAAAGACTATTGAGTGTTCCGACTCAAATACATCTTCCGTGACCTCCATGCCATCAAGGCCATATTTCTGATAGATATCCTCCCCTATCCTTGTATCCCTGTTATGAAAGGCAGGAAGGCAATGAAGAAACTTAACATCCCGATTACCCGTTTTCTTAATCACATCCATGTTAACCTGGAAAGGTTTCAGGAGTCTGATTCGCTCCTCCCAGACCGAATCAGGCTCACCCATCGACACCCAGACGTCAGTATACAGGTAGTCAGCATCTGCCACTGCCTTAGCCACATCGTCTGTTATTGTTATCCTGGCTCCGGTTGATTCTGCTATCCTGCGACATTCTTCCACAAGTCCGGCATCAGGCTGATATTCCGCCGGTGCAGCAATCCGAAAATCCAGTCCCATCTTTGCTGATCCGACCATCAGTGAATTACCCATGTTATATCTTGCATCGCCAAGGTAGCACAAAACCATCTTATTCAAAGGTTTTGAAGAATGTTCTTTCATAGTCAGAAAATCTGCAAGTATCTGTGTGGGATGAAACTCATTTGTAAGACCGTTCCATACCGGCACTCCGGCATATCTGGCAAGCTCCTCAACAATAGCCTGGCCAAAGCCCCTGTATTCTATACCATCATACATTCCTCCAAGAACTCTCGCAGTATCCTTCATCGACTCTTTCTGGCCGATCTGGGAACCTGTGGGTCCCAGGTATGTAACATGAGCTCCCTGGTCATAGGCTGCCACTTCAAAGGCACACCTGGTCCTTGTTGATGACTTTTCAAATATCAGAGCAATATTTTTTCCTTTAAGATGCTGTTTTTCAGCACCTTCCTTTTTTTCTTTTTTAAGTACTCCGGCAAGGCCAAGCAGATAACCAATCTCGTCAGTAGTAAAATCAAGCAGTTTCAGAAAACTGCGGGTTTTAAGTTCTGTTTCCATTTTCTTTTAATATTTATTCGTCAGGATATTTATGAAACGTCAAAATTAGCAAATAAAATAAATACGATGGAGTTCCAGTGTCCCGGATGAACAAATCGAAGTGATTATTTTACATGGAGGTTAAGCGGCATCTAAATACCCCGGATTACCTTCTGTCATCCTCATACTCCATTGTAATCTTCGACCCGTACTTTTTGTCCGCCAGCTTAAATGCTTCAGTGATCACACTCATCCTCCCCCCGTTCTTAATAAAATCGAGACATGCTTCTATTTTGGGAGCCATACTGCCTTTTGCAAACTGACCTTCCTGAAGATATTTAAGTGTATCGGCATAATTCAGAAACTCCCTGACCTGCTGGTCAGGTTTCCTGTAATTAATATAGATATATGGGACATCCGTAAGAATATAAAATTCATCAGCCTCTATCCGTGTGGCAAGCAAAGAAGATGCCTTATCCTTGTCAATTACGGCTTCGGCAGGCCTTACATCTTTCTTCTCGTCTATATAAACAGGCACACCTCCTCCACCGGCAGCAATTACAATATTCCCTTTACGTACCAGGTCGTTTATCACATTTGCATTAATAATACCGGTAGGTTTTGGAGAAGGGACCACTCTCCTGTAACCTCCATCACCTTTTACTTCTTCCCTGAATATCCATCCTTTGCGCTTTGCCAGTTCATCTGCCTTTTCTTTTGAATATATTCGCCCGACTCGTTTCTGAGGATCATTGAAAGCCCTGTCATTGATATCGACAACAACCTCTGTTATAAGGCTGATAACATTTCTTTCGATACCATGCTTATTGAGTACATTACGGAACATCCTTTCAATCATATAACCAATACCTCCCTGTGAATCCGCCACACATATATCGAGAGGCATTTGTGAAATATTATAAAGCAGCTCGCCTGCATCATTCCTCATCAGGATATTTCCTACCTGGGGACCATTTCCATGTGTTATGACAAGATCATATCCCTTATTTATAAGAAAAATAAGGTTCTCCAGGGTCTCAGTGGTGTTTTGCTCCTGCTCTTCGATCGTTCCAATCTGGTTATCTCTTAACAATGCATTGCCACCAAGGGCAACTACGGCTAATTTTCTTCCCATTTGACTTAAATAGTTTTAATTAATTCCAAA
>DATFLA010000094.1:0-2802 GCA_035268305.1 Bacteroidales bacterium
AGTTGTCAGGCAGTCAAATCCTTAAAGACGAGAGTGAATGATGACCCTTTATTAGGTATACTCTCTACACGAATTTCAATATTCAGAAGGTCGGCAAAACGTTTGGCTATAGACAGACCCAGTCCATACCCTCTTACATTATTGTTCCTTGACTCATCTGCACGGAAAAAGCGGTTAAATATCAGAGCAATCTCTTTCTGGGTCATGCCAATACCTTCATCCTTTACAGTCAGTAAAACGTCCTGAGCAACCCTGGTTGAAAAGATACCTATTGTACTGTTCGGGTAGGAATATTTAAGAGCATTGTTAAACAGGTTTTCAATTATCTGCTCCACCATTATTTCATCTGTAAGAACACGAAGACTTTCGTCGATATTCAAAAAAAGCGAAATACTCTTTTCATCAATTGAACTTGCATGTCTTGCAATAATTTTATTTATAATATCACCGGGGCTGACCCGGGTTAACTGTGAAGGGTCAATTGCTTTTTCATAACGAGCAAGTAACAATAACTGATCAACAAGGACAGACATCCTGTTTACTTCGTAGATGCATGTATTTGTTTTTTCCACATAATATGCCGGATCGCGGGGTTTACGATTCATTAGCTCAAGTGTCCCTTTAAGGACCGATAAAGGAGTACGAAGTTCATGGGATGCATCAGATGAAAACTGCTTTTCCCTGATAATGGTCTCTTCTATTCTGTCCAGAAGGCGGTTTATGGTAGCAGTAAGCAAAAATAGTTCATCCTTATTCTCCGGAAGGTCAATTCGCTCCGTAAGGTTTTCCCGTGTAATTTTTTCTGCGGTATGAGTCAAGGCTTTAACAGGAGCTATACTTTTCTGAGCTATTATCCGGGTGATGAAGTAGAGAAACAGAAGTACAACAGGGAAAGATATTACCAGTGTGATAAAGAGGTTTTTCAGAACCATCCTTGATTCATCAAGTGGTATGGCTACAGAAATGTAACCCGCTTTATTGTTCAATTCATCGTTGAGTGTCATTTGCAGTTGACGTACCATTCCACTTGAGAGGCGGGTATTAAAGAAGTCTTTTTTTCGTCTGTTCTTCACGAGTTCCAGCGATGTACCAAAGAGGTTGGAGGATCTGCGTATCACTTTTCCGCTTGAATCGGAAACCTGGATAAAAGTTGGATTGACCTCTATCTGGCCGTGTTCATTCTCGGTCCATTCTGCCGGATTGGCAAAGATTATTTTGCCGTCAATAATTACAATACTGTTTTTTATTTCCTCATACTCGGCATACAGGTCATCATTAAGGTGAGAATAAACTGTTCTGAATACCACGAGAGATATGGATAAATAAATTACTATTACCAGTAAAGCAGTGGCAAACATAAAATTAAAGGCGATCCGCTTGCTGTAACTAAGCTCTCTCATTCCGAACTTACTATATATCCTACTCCTCTTATTGTACGTATAATACTTTTTTTGCCATCAGTATCGAGTTTCTTACGCAGCGCGTTTATGTACACATCTATCACGGAGGTATCGTAATCGAAATGAATATCCCATACATGTTCAATAATACTTGTCCTGGTACATACTTTCCCATTGTTCCTCAATAGGAATTCTAATAAAGCAAACTCTTTTTGTGTCAGAACTATTTCCTCATCAGCCCGGAAAACCTGATGCTTATGCAGATCCATTACCAGGTCTTTATGGAAGAGCCTGTTTGTCTCCTCATCTTTACCACGGAGCTGAACCCTTATCCGAGCAAGCAGCTCTTCGAACGAAAATGGTTTTTTAATATAATCATTGGCACCCATTCCCAGGGCAAATACTGTGTCCTGTATTGTGTCTTTGGCTGTCAGGAAAATCACCGGTACACCCGATTTATTTTTACGCACCTGCCGGCATATCTCAATACCGCTGACGCCAGGCAGCATCCAGTCAACAAGTAGGAGATCGTATTCCCCATCATTGACAAGAGCCATTTCAAGACCTTTTGTTCCATCAGAAGCGGTATCCACGGCAAAACCTTCCTCCTGAAGGCCTTCTTTGATAAAAGAAAGAATACCCGGTTCATCTTCAATTACTAATATCCTCATACAAACAAAAATAATCTCGTCAACAATTTGCATTTATGGTAATGAAATGCTCCAAAATCAAAGCCGTATTAAGCCGGCTGGTTTCATTTAAAGGTTATCATTCTGATCAAAGCCGGCATTAAAGTCGGTCCCCAAATTAAACTGCACACCTGCTGCATGTTCATAAACCAGTTTCCCTCCATAATATCCTGTTCGTGCTATAGACAAAGTGCTGACAAAAAACAGTATCAGCACAGCTGCTTTAAAAGCGCCTGAATATTTCTTATAAATTACCAGTGCTGTCCTGAAAACAGCTGTGAATGATACAAGCCAGACAGTCAGGATAGCGGCATTCTCATGCTGTTCGATAGCTTTCTTAAGCGATCCCTGTTCTGCAATTCCGGCTCCTGCATTTTCTCCTGATAATAATGCGGCAATGGTGCCCAGTGCGCCTAAAATTAGCAAATAAAAGCCTATCTGTGTCAATAATTCACGTTTAAAGATTAATCCGGCTGCATCGGTGGCAAAACCAACCAGCAGCAGAGCGATCGGAAAATGTACGATCATCGGGTGTAAATGTGTCAAGTCAGGCATAGTCATATCTATTTTATGTTAATTCTGAACACAAAGTAACGACAGTGAATCTTAACACAGGCTTTGGCAATTCTTAAGATTCGCTTAAAAATCCGATACGTCTGATGCGACATTTCCACGGCAGGCGTGGCTGTTTCAGGCAGGTTATGGAAAGAAAG
>DATFLA010000095.1:0-7303 GCA_035268305.1 Bacteroidales bacterium
ATTCACTTGTAAAATTTCTTCCTCTTGCCTTTAGTTCCGATAAGTCGGGAATCCTTAAGACTCCCCTGTATTTCAATATTCAGAAGCAGTGGCAGAAATCTGATTTTCCCGACTCCGGCATTGTTGTTGCCGGAATACTTGAGGGCAAACTGGCGGGAAATACAAAATCGAGGATGATTATTATCTCAGATGGCGACTTTGCCATAGGAAGTATGAACAGTGGCAGCCAGCTACCCCCTGACAATATTAATTTGCTCGTGAATTCTATCGACTGGCTTTCGGATGATACAGGGCTGATTGAACTGAGAACCAAGCGAATTACCTCACGACCAATTAAAAAACTTGATGACGGGAAAAAATCATTTCTGAAATGGTTCAACTTCCTGTTTCCTGTGGTACTGGTTCTAATTTACGGATTAATAAGGATGCAGATGAATCGCAGCAAACGGATAAAAAGAATGGAGGTGGATTATGAGTAAGAGATTTGATAATAAAAGACTCCTGCTTATTCTTGTCATACTGGCAGTCATTCTTCTTATTACATTCTTTGTAAAAAGACCTGTGCAAAACGGTACACTGAAAAGCAGGCTTGCTGATTTTGATACATCTTCAGTTGCCTCAATAATTATTCATCCCAGGACGGGGAAAGGCGACAGGTTTGAGCTTTTCAAAAAAGACGGTAGCTGGTTTGTGAAACAGGACGATATTGTTTCCCGGTCTGTTAAGGGTGAGGTGGATAATATGATTAACGAAGTACTGGCGATTAGTCCCGGGAGCCTTGCTTCTGTAAACAAATCGGGATGGAAAGCCTATAACCTGACCGACAGCCTTGCCACACGAGTGGAATTTCTGGACAGGAAAGGCAAAATATTATCTGATATTATGTTCGGCAGGATGAGCTACAAACAAACCGGTAATTCACAGTATTCAGGTTACGGAGGTAATAACCTGCACGTTACATCATATGTAAGGCTTCATAACGACAGGAAAGTATATGCGGTGGATGGTTTTCTCTCATTCACATTCAATACAGGATTCGATGACTGGCGCGATAAGACCCTTATAAAAGTTGATGCAAAGGATTTAACTAAACTGAGTTTTAACTATCCTGCCGACAGCAGCTTTACACTTATAAAGGATGGCAATAGCTGGAAAACAGGCGGAATAAATGCCGATTCCGCAAAAGTGGCCGGATATCTTAATGCCCTTGCTGTTGTGAACGGTGGTCAGATAGCTGATAACTATACAAACGAATCGTCCCCCCTTTACAGAATGACTATAGAAGGGGATAATAATTTGAAGGTTAATGTTGATTGTTATGCAGGGAGAAAACCTGGTGAATTTATAATTCATTCAGGACAGAATCAGGACTTATATTTTTCATCTGAATGGAAAAACCTGCCGGAGAGGCTGTTCAGACCATCCTCATACTTCTTGTCAAACCGGTCGGGAACAAAGAAATAATAATGATGTAAGACAATTAATCCTTTCAGGATTCTGAATCATCCAGAGGCAGTGAAAACATGAATTCACTGCCTTTCTTTTCGGTACTCTCAACCCATATCCTTCCGTTAAGCTTTTCAATGAATTCTTTACAAAGCTTAAGACCTATACTGGTCCCCTGTTCATTTTCCGTACCCGGAACCGAAAATTTTGTCTCTATCCGGAACAGCTTTTCTATATTCTCTTTCTTAATACCGACACCAAAATCCTTAACCTTTACTATAAGTTCATTCCCGCTTACGTTATTACTGACGATTACTTTTCCCTTCCTGTAAGAAAACTTTATTGCATTGCTCAGCAGGTTGCGCAATACAGTCCTTATCATGTTCTTGTCAGTGGTAATGTACAGGTTCTCTTTTACTTCTGAAACGAGGTTAATATCCTTGTTTGCTGAAACCTGAGCCAGAGTTGCTATACTTTCATCTATAAGCTCTTTAATATTTATCTGCTCGGGATTTATTTTAAGTAACCCGGTCTGCGATCTTGACCAGTCGAGCAGGTTCTGCAAAATTGCAAAGCCATTTTTCGCAGAGTCGTTTATAATAGCGGCAAGAGTATAAACATTATCCGTATCAAGCTTCCCGGCATCCTCAAGTAATAACTCCGAAGCACCTATAAGACTTGTAAAAGGATTCTTCAGGTCGTGGGCAACAATATTGAAAAACTTATCTTTTGTGGCATTTAACTCCAGTAACTTGACCTCGCTCTGTTTGAGAGCCTCACCAGTAAGAATCCTTTCTGTAAGTTCCCTGAAAAGCCGTGAGTTGGCTTCTTCAAGTTCTCTTGTACGTTCAGAAACAATATTTTCAAGCTCCCTGTTAAATTCTTTCAGCTTCTCCTCGGTTTTTTTCCGTTCGGCTATCTCGGCATCAAGAAGCATGTTTAATTCAGTAAGTTCTTTGGTCCTGTCCTTAACTCTTGTTTCAAGATCGTCGTACGCTCTTTTTAAAGCTTCGTCTGCCTCTCTTCTCTTTACATCGATGGCATTAACTGACCGGGCTGCCAGCCATATAAAAAATATAAAAAAGATTGAGTAAACAAGAGCAACAAGAACGACACCAATCTCAGACTCAAATATCTCCATCCTCTCTCCTTTAATCCTCATCCATCCTATAACAATAGGCAGGATAAGCATGGCAGGTATAAGTTTTCTTGCCATAATTCCTCCCATGTTATGTGTGGTAAAGACTTTCATCAGCCAGGTATGAGGTCTTATAAGAATAACCACAAGTCCCATAAGTGTGAATGAAATACCTGATATCAGCGAAACCGGGAGGTCAGGTGAAGAGACAAGAGGATAAACATTTAGAATATAGCTTACCGGAACATAATAGCTGGCCATAAGAACAGGCAGAATTAAAATATGAGCCCAGTCAGTTGTGTACTCATTATCTTTCAGTATAAGAAATATTATCAGGCCGAAAAAGACAAAAATAATTCCGGAAAGAAGAGACATCCTGCTTCCTGAAGAAAGAAAAAGAAATGGCCATTCAGCGTTTTCAAAAGATTGCCTGAAGCCGGGGATATGGCTTAATATTGTTAACAGACCAATTGCAACAATTATTGAGGCAGAAATAAATATTAATAAACGCTTACTCTTAAATTTACCATGTACCTGGATCGCTGATAATGAGAGTGCGAGAAGGAGGAAGGAGACCGCGGTTATTGCCCGCATGTGTTTCCACGATGGTACGTAATTTTTAAATAAAGTGATATCGAATATCCATCCCAGGATATTTACAGTACTCATAAGGAGGACCATAATAACAGAAAACCATATGGTGATTGTTGCTCTTTCAGGTAATCCAAGTGAAAACCACCGGGAAACGGAACTTCTGTCATGGTTGTTAGCTGTCATTGGCCTGAGTTTTTAGAGAGCATGGTGGGTTTTAACATATCAAACCATTATGACACTACATAATGCAGAAAATAGTTCAGTCGGTTATTCATAAAAAATAAACAGTATTTCAGTCTGTGAGTAATGTTTTATAAATTTAAATGATTTTATCTTATTCACTCTTTAAATTAAGATAATTTTAACTTACAGATAATTTAATACTTACAGATAGTACAACTTTTTTGGAGTAATGATGTTTTCTTTGTATATTTTATGACAGAAAGTTTTAAACGAGAATTTAATCCGCATATTTATGAAAGTATTGCTGGTTGAAGATGATCCTAAAATATCATCTTTTGTCAAAATAGGACTGGAAAGCAATGACTGCCAGGTTGATATAGCTTTTGATGGTGTCATAGGAGAAAAGCTGGCCCTGTCAAAAAACCACGATGTCATTATTCTTGATGTTGTAATCCCGGGGATCTCTGGTTTTGAATTATGCCGCAGCATCAGGGAAAAAGGAATTCAGACTCCTGTTATGATGCTTACCTCACTCGATACGCTTGATGATAAGCTTACCGGGTTTGATGCCGGAGCAGATGATTATCTTGTTAAACCTTTCAGCTTCCAGGAACTATTTGCGAGACTTAAGGCGCTTAACAGGAGAAAAGCAGAAACTGATATAAGTCCTGTTCTTAAGTGTACCGACCTTGAGCTTGATACGAATACAAGGAAAGTATTCAGGAACGGACAGGAGATAAACCTGACAGCAACTGAATACAAGATACTTGAACTGCTTTTAGGCAACAGGGATAAAGTATTTGAAAGAGTGGTTATTGCGGAAAAGATATGGGGTTTTTCATTTAATTCCGGCACAAATGTTATAGATGTCCATATAAACTCGCTGAGGAAAAAAATAGACAGGGATTTTTCACCCAAACTGATTCATACCCGTAAAGGATTTGGATATGTTCTGAGCGAGGAGCCTCAGGAATAGCCTTATTCATTAAGTATCCCTTACAGCCTTTCTTATTAAACGGAGATGGTCCTTTCTGAAATAATGGAATAGTCTCAGGTACCAAAAATTCTTAATGATATCTTAATCCAACCTTAA
The DNA here is from genome assembly GCA_035268305.1 of Bacteroidales bacterium. GTDB lineage: Bacteria > Bacteroidota > Bacteroidia > Bacteroidales > VadinHA17 > LD21. The sequence goes on from DATFLA010000095.1 coordinate 4,455, forward strand.
TGATGCTTTAACTTATTATAACGCTTTCATCGCTATTTTTGAATAGTTAAAGCGAACTTGAATGATTTTGCAGGTTAAGATATTGAACAGGAATACTGAAAGGAGATGTGATGGTTTTCGAATTACCGGAATTACCGTATGCGTTGGATGATCTTGAACCTTATATATCAGGAAAAACAATGGAGCTTCATTACCTGAAGTATCACAGATATTATATAAATCGTATAAACAGCCTCGTTTCCGGCACCAATTTCGAGAACAAGGATCCGGATACCATAATTAAGGTGGCAGACGGAGCTATATTTAATTTCGCGGCCCAGGCATGGAATCATACATTCTATTTTAATACAATGGGACCCGATGCAGATTCCCTTGAAAATACTTCAATTAGTGACGTTATAATTGAGAACTTCGGGTCAGTAAAATTCCTGAAAACACTGTTTACAAAAACTGCGTTGTCTTTGTTTGGCGTTGGCTGGGTCTGGCTTGTCCTTAACTCAAAAGGAGGACTGGAGATTGTCAGGGAAAACAATGCAGGGAATCCCCTGCGCAGGGGCATGTTTCCTCTTCTGGCATGTGATTTATGGGAACATGCATATTTTCTTGACTATAATGACAGGACAGAAGACTATTTGAATGCATTCTGGAGACTTGTCGACTGGCGTATAGTCGCAGATCGTCATACAGAAGCAATGAAATCACTTAATATCTATCATATAAACAACTGACCGGATTAAGCATGGTATAAAGTAATGGTAATGTTTATATTTCGCACTGCTTAAATAAATGAACCTGAATTGTGCCACCTAAAAGTCAAACGGGTTAAAAAGAAAAAAGTAACATCCTTTTAATTTTTAATAAATTACAGGCAGGAATCCCGGGTTGGATTCTATATATCAAAACGGAACTGGATTCTTATACCGGTTGTGGACACATTGGGAAGGTTTGTATATGTGAATCTTCTGATAAGATCAACACGAAATATTCTGAAAAGATTTGAAACACCAACACTGGCTTCAATGTATGGTTTTTTCTCGAGTGTATATGTCAGCGGAACCCCGTTGGCAGAAACAGGAAACTTAAATAACTCATCATGATAAGCCGGGTTATTGTTTTTATCGAGTCCGCCATAGAGCGCCTTAAGAGTAACAACTTCTCTGAGTTTTAACTTTTTAAGTAGTGGTATTTTATTGAAAATAAATCCGTTAAAGCTATAGTCGATATTGAGTGCAGCATATTTGTCACTCACAAATTCCAGGAAGTTCATCAGGTTATAGGAGTCTTTCTGGTATGAATAGGTCTGGTTTGCCCTGTGAATAAAGAGAAGAGGGTATGGAACCCTTCCAAATATTCTTCCGGCTTCAAAAGACACATCAGTATATCCTATAACTGAGAAGTAGTATCTCCTGCTGATGTTAAGCTGAAGTCTGAGGTAGCCGTAATCATTTCCGGCCTGTTTAAGTCCACCCGAGGCCTTAAGCTGAATTGTCGGGTACCTGCTTGGGAAAGGATACCTGTAAAGTTTACCCTGGTAAAATGACTCATTTTTTGCATAACGCAGACCGAGTGATGCTTCGGAGATATTGATATGTTTTGTAGTGTTTATTCCCGACAGGTAATCCTGGTTATTAAAATAAAGATTGCCATATGCTGATTGTTCAGTGAAGGTGTAGCCGAGAGTATATGAAAAATGATTCTTAAATTCATTAAGAAATTCCGCTTTGAATGTTTTGTTGAGGAAAAACTTATCATCAATGCCTCTTTTAAACGACATGAAGATATTATCGCCCTGGGTGAACTGGAATTCCTGTCCGGGAATCCTTGTGTCTGTCATATAGCTTATCTTTAGCGACTTAACCGGGAACTGGTAAATGGTTCGAGGTGTAAAGGACCATGTTATTCCGGCTCCGTATTTAAATTTTTCATCTTTTAGCCCATAAGCAAGATATCCGTCAAGTGTCAGCTTCCTGCTGAAGCCGGGAGTCGTTCTTCCTCCTAATTTGAACCTTGATCCTTCAACTGAATTGAAGCTGTAGAAACTGTCGTCGGGTCCGAGTTCAACCTTCCCCAGGTTAAGGAAATCTGTTGTGAGAAGCATGACAATATTCATTTCCCTGCGGAAAGCCGGCACTTTATTAAGCGAGTCCACTATGGAATAAATACCACTCTCTGTTTTTGTAAGAGGTACAGGACGGTGAGCGGTAAGGTAAGAGGAATTACCCGATGTAGGATCTGTGTTATCCACTTTCTCCGGACCTGTGAATATAGTTTTATCGATAGGATCGTCTATCCTGTAATTATCATAAACAAGGGTTCTCTGGCCATATAAGCCAAGTGTGTTTTTCATTATTCCAAAATCGATAGCTATTTCTTCTTGTGATATAAGCCAGCCATTTGAACCGTGATCACTGAAATCCTGTGTTACTGAAATACTCTGTACCCAGTCTATATTGGTGTTTTTGTTGATCCCTATGTCTATCTTTCTTACAGCATAACTTGTGTCGAGTGTAATATAGAGGTACCCGTGGAAAAGAAAATCTGACTTATTACGTGGTTCAAAAAACAACCTGATACACTTAGTATCGCTTACCATGAGGGTATCAGTTATATAATACCTGTAAAATGCCGGAGCACTTTTTGAAATAGGACTCAGGAACTTATTTGTCAGGAACATTATCTCATTATCGTAGATGTTAATGTTCTGGTAAAGGTAATCCAGGTTGGCTGCAACTCCTTTATTATCGATATACTGGTTTAGATTAATTGTCTTGGAGGCAAGTGTTATCTCTTTCTTTGCCTCAGGATCCCTGCGATAATAATGCTCCGACAGGTCTTCCCGGATAAAGAAG
>DATFLA010000096.1:0-3822 GCA_035268305.1 Bacteroidales bacterium
AGGTAAGCCATGGCCCCTTCCCTGACGTATTCAGCAATCTCCTTCATCCTGTCTGTTCCTTCCTCCTGCGCCTTCATCTGCGAATAGAAGATCCAGGCAAATAACAGGGCGAGAAGCGCTGAAATCGGCACAATCCAAAAAATACTACTAACCATTTTATTTGTTTTTAAATTAAAAAATTAAGGTTTAGATATGAACAAAAATTCACCGGTACAAAACTATATGAGATTTTTAATAATTCAAATGAAAAAAAAACAATATTAAATCAGCCCGTAGTTTAAATTGATTCTAAGCAATAAAACAAGAGCATCCCCTCATGAAAAGGGTGTCTTCTCAAATATTACGGTCTGTGAAACAAGACTAAAACTCAGATGCCCCTGAAGAAATTATAGTTGATTTTTTCAAGTTCCGACATCTTCGGATAGGGATAAAAAAGTAGATTTTCTTTATCCCCGACATAAAAACCACTCTCAATTGTCCTGTAAAGTAGTTCACCTGAAAAAATACGGTTCACTGTTTTCATGTGTTTCTCATATTCTCCCCGGATAATTTCAAGACAATCTCTTAAATGACCTATGTTATGATATGGGAGATGCTCTGCGGAACCATCGAGGGGCTTTGTTGCAAGTTCATCAAGTTTTAATTCCACAAAAAACAGCCTGGGCAATACAATAGGTGTAGAACCATCGGTAAGCTTCCTGAGAAAAGCAGAAGGGGCCAGGCTGCTGGCTACCATTGGACTTACAGGACACAGCTCCTGGTAAAGATGTAGGTCGTTGACAGGTTCCTTTTTTTTATCATACGGTGCCTGCTTCAGTTCAAGAACAATACCATGATCAGTTGTCAGATATAGATTTTTAAGAGCATCGAGTGGTATCATTTCCAATACCTTATATACCGACAGATAGACAGAACTCTTCGGACTGCCATCCTGTTTAGCCACACAACGGGAGTTGAGGCTTTTCATATCTATCAGTTTTTCTATTTTCCCAAGGTCAACCTCAAAGAAAATAGTCTGGCTTTTATTCCTTTTCTTCGTTCCGGTCGACAGATAGAGCCCAAATCCTTCGGGAGGAAGCATCGAAGCCACAAGGGCCTCGGGATTGCTGGTTAAATAAACGTACTTACTCATGACAGAATATATATTTGATTGTACATTGAATCCCCGCAAAATTCTTATGGAAAAGAACCATGACATGTTATTACATCAAATTTACATTTCTTTTTGCAGGAATAAAAGGCAATAGGGCTTTATCAGACTGTAGTGACCTAACAATTCAGACATTGATGGACAATTTACTTCAGAATAACATGTTATAACATAATAACACGTGCCTTAAAGTGGATTTAAATTACTCACATGCCTGTTATTAACGCTTTTATATTACATTTGCCGAAAATCCGTTTCTATGAATGATATTGCAACAGATCTGATTGACAAAGCATGGGAAGACAGGACAATGTTAAGCAATCCCGATGTACAGTCTCTGATAAATAAAACCATCGATTTGCTTGACAAAGGCCGTATAAGAGTTGCAGAACCGGATGGTGATGCCTGGATAGTAAACCAGTGGGTAAAAAAAGCCGTAATCCTTTATTTCCCTATACGTAAAATGGAAACAATTGAGATGGGACCTCTCGAATTTTATGACAAGATCCCTCTTAAAAAAGACTATATGGCGCTGGGTGTGAGAGTGGTTCCTCATGCAGTGGCGCGATATGGTGCATACCTTGCAAAAGGAGTGATTTTGATGCCGTCGTATGTCAACATAGGTGCACGGGTCGATGAAGGAACAATGGTTGATACCTGGGCCACCGTGGGTTCGTGTGCTCAGGTTGGAAAAAATGTTCACCTGAGCGGAGGCGTTGGAATTGGAGGAGTACTGGAACCTGTACAGGCTGCACCTGTAATAATTGAAGACAACTGCTTTATAGGCTCCAGGTGCATAATTGTTGAAGGAGCCCATGTAGGCAGGGAAGCTGTTCTGGGTGCTAATGTTGTAATCACAAACAGTACAAAAATAATCGATGTCAGTGCTGAAGAACCCGTTGAATACAGGGGATATGTGCCACCACGCTCAGTAGTGATCCCAGGTTCCTATACAAAGAAATTTGCAGCAGGGGAATACAACGTCCCCTGCGCTTTAATAATAGGAAAAAGGAAAGAGACAACCGATAAAAAGACTTCACTAAATGATGCACTGAGAGAATATGATATAGCGGTATGAATTTTGCTGTATCAGTTTGGTATGTAATTAGCCGGGCAAACAGGTGTTTTAGTTAAAAATTTGGTTAAATAGTGAATTAACAAATTACAAAGTCTCTTTTTTATATTAAATTTGAATGCAATCCTAATTTATTCGATTTATGCCAAAAATATCTGCAGTTATCATAACATATAATGAGGAACAATTTCTTGACAAATGTTTATCTTCTCTCGAAGGTATTGCAGATGAAATAGTTGTGGTTGATTCATTTTCCACTGATCTGACAGAAGAAATTTGCAAAAAATATAATGTAAGGTTCATACAGCATCCATTCGAAGGTTTCCGCGATCAAAAGAACTATGCCCTAACATTTGCCAAATATAAAAATATACTTTCCCTCGATGCGGATGAAGCGCTGAGCGACAAACTCCGTAAATCAATACTTGCAATAAAAGACAACTGGAAATTCGACGGGTACCTTTTTAACAGGCGTAATTATTACTGTGGAAAGAGGATAAGATTCTCCGAATGGTACCCCGACAGGCAACTCAGGTTGTTCCATGCCGACCTTGGCAAATGGGGTGACCTGAATGTCCATGAGAAATTCATTTTTTCAAATGGAGCAACAATTGGAAGGCTGGAAGGAGATCTGCTGCACTGGCCATTCACCTCGAGAAAGGATCATGTTGATAAAATGGATAAATATGCCCGGATCGGTGCCGAGGAGTTTTTAAAGGCAGGAAGGAAGGCAACTGTCTTTACACCTTATATACATAGTATCTGGGGATTCCTGAGATCATATATTTTCAAGGGTGGCATATTCGATGGTCGCGACGGTTACAGAATATGCAGCCTATATGCCAGGTCAGCTTTTAAAAAGTATAAGCTCCTGAGGGACTTATTAAAAAGCCCCGGATCACAAAACTGATAATCAGATGCTTTATGAAGCAGATATAAAAGCTGCCCTCACCGTGCTTAAGGAAGGAGGTATAATCCTTTATCCTACTGATACTATCTGGGGACTGGGATGTGATGCTACCAATCAATCGGCAGTTGAGAAGATTTTCAGAATAAAATCAAGGGAAACAACCAAAAGTCTTCTCATACTTGTCAACGGCGAGGACATGCTTGAGAGGTATGTTAAGAATATTCCGGAAGTAGCCCGTGAGCTTGTAAATGTATCTGAATCACCCCTTACCTTAATATATCCGGAAGGAAGAAACCTGGCACCAGGTGTCTGCAGCTCTGATGGCACTGTAGGTATCAGGATCTGCCATGAGGAGTTCTGCAATGAACTTATCAGCCGTTTCAGGAAACCTATAGTATCGACCTCCGCCAACTTCAGCGGTCGCCCGTCACCCGCTCTTTATGATGAGATAAACAGTGACCTTGCAGCAATGGCCGGTTACGTGGTTAGATACCGCCGTGATGACCGTCAGGCACATCGCTCCTCGCCGGTCATCAAGGTGGATAATAGTGGTATTATCAGGATAATAAGGGAATAAGCTACCTCGACCTTACCTTACCGGAACCTGAGACCCTGGCATCAATCTTAGGATTACCTGAATATGACACGCTCCCGCTGCCTGAGACGCCGGCCTTTAACCAGTCTGTA
>DATFLA010000097.1:0-2695 GCA_035268305.1 Bacteroidales bacterium
GCAGGATAATGGAATATGATAAGTAAGGCGGCAGGGGGCAGACATTAGACTCCGGGCAAAAATCACCAGTTAGCGCGGATTTGTAATCCGTGCTTGTATATCCCTGCACCAGGTGCCATAACAACTGATACTTCTGGCTGATGGCCAAAATTACAATGGACTTTTTTATATCTCCCCTTAGCTAAATCCTCAGATTATTGTAAATTTGAGCCTCAATTTTTTAAAGTATGGAAAAACAAACAGAACTAATTACGAACAATGACGGCAGTATTTTTCATTTACATCTTCTACCGGAAGATATATCACACAGGATAGTAATTGTGGGTGATCCGGGAAGGGTGGATATGTTTGCCTCCCTGATGGATAATATAAGGGTACAGAAGGAGAACAGGGAATTTAAGACGGTTACAGGGTCATTTGAGAATACAGAAATTACAGTTATCTCATCTGGTATTGGTACGGACAATATTGATATTTTAATTAATGAGCTTGATGCTCTTGCAAACATTGATCTTAAGACAGGTATACCTGTTGCGGAGCCTGTCCCCCTCACAATAGTCAGATTGGGTACCTCGGGCGGGTTACGTGCCGATATCCCTGCCGGGGCATACGTACTGGCTGAGACAGCTATTGGATTTGACGGACTTCTGCACTTCTATGAAGGATATGACTGGATGCTGGATACAGGCCTGGCAGATTACCTGACAGAATACCTTGAATGGCCTGACACTCTTTCCTATCCTTATGCTGTAAATGCAGACAAAGAGATGGTTGAAAGGTTCAGCAGGGAGAATTTTGTTAAGGGGATCACAATCTCGGCACCGGGTTTCTATGCCCCTCAGGGCAGAAGACTCAGGCTTGAAACCTTTGACAATGAGATTAATGACAGGTTATCGAAGTTCTCATACATGGGAAGAACAATAAGTAATTATGAAATGGAAAGTTCTGCAATTTATGCCTTATCCGGTTTGCTGGGACATAAAGCAGTTACTATCTGCCTTGTTATTGGCAACAGGGTTACAGGCGAATTCATAAATGATTACAAACCCCTTATGAAGGAACTTGCCATAAAAGTATTCAGACAGATTTGATTGTTCTGATACATTTTATATCAGGGAATTTATAATATATTTGTACAATAACCTGTCACATTAAACATAATGTCTGAAAATAGCGATACAAGCAGGAATGTCAGCAATGACGAAATAGATCTTCTGGAACTTTTCAGAAGAATGGGCAAAACTTTGGGTAACTGGTTACGTGCGATCGGCAGAGCCTTTATGGTTTCTCTTGTATTTCTTCTCCGGAGATGGTTACCTCTGGGTCTGAGCCTCATAGCTGGAATCGGTATATCGTACTTTTTAAAATCGACATCTACTTCTTTCTATACTTCAGACCTTGTATTAAAGAATAATCTTTATGAAAATAAAGAATCAGGGACAACTTCAGAGATGATCGCTATTGTGAACAAGTTGCAGGTATATTGCAGGGAAGGTAATCATTCTGAACTGGAACAGTTATTGTCAGAACCTGCTGAAGCAATTGACAACATAAACAGCATTAGTGCTTACTGGATTATTGATAAGAATAAAAATGGCATCCCGGATTATGTGGATTATCAAAATAAACATGATGTTTACGACACAACTGATATTCGGATGCAGGACAGGTTTGACATAAGAGTAATAATTAAATCGCCACAGGCGCTTACTAAACTAAGACGAGACATTGTAAATTATATTGAACATGATTCATTATTTCAGCTTCGAAACGAAATAAGAATCCAACAGGACAAAGCACTCCTTGATAGATATAATTATGATATTTCACAATTGGATAGCTTACAAAAAGTAAAATATTTTGAAGAGACAAGAAATATAGCTCCGAAATCAGGGGGTCAGATAATATTCATGCAGGAACAAAAGACTCAACTTGTTTATTCTGATATTTATTCACTCTATGCAAAGAAGCAAAAAATTGAAACAGACCTTGCTCTTTATAAAAATATTGTTACAGTATTAAGCGATTTTTCATTGCCGGCCATACGTGAAAACGGGACAAAATATTATGCTAAGACTATTGTGCCTTTAATTTTCGGATTAACTTTAATTGTTCTGATTCTTATAGCCAATAAAACAAGAATAATAGAGATTTTTGAAAAGTACTGAAAGCATACGGCATGTTATGAATTAGCATTCTAGCAATCAGACAACATTTATTACTTAAAATAGAATACATTAGTTATAAGATTTATCTCTTTGGGCTATTCTTTAGATTTACTAAACCTTGTGTTTTGTAGTGCAACAAGACAAAAGAAAACAATGAGAAGAATGTCACTCCGGCAAGTCTGTACAAAACAGACTCGAATGAAAAGAATATTACGGAAATCACTATGAACAACAGGTAAAGAAGGTTACGTTCCCTTATGGCTATAAGCAACATTACTATAAATATTGACAGAAAAACAGCCAGGCCAACCAGACCACTTTCCAGGAGAACGCCTAAAAACTGGTTATGAGCATTAAGGCGCTCCTCTGCCATCTTTTTCTCCCCTATTTTAAGATATTCCCTGGCAAGCTCATTCCTGACATCTCCAATACCCACCCCAAGTATTTTATTCTCCCTGAATAAATTATAGGCTGATTTCCATATTATTATTCTGGGATCATCTTTCCTTTCATAATCGGCCGGCTTA
>DATFLA010000098.1:0-2311 GCA_035268305.1 Bacteroidales bacterium
GCTGAAATCGTGTGGTTATGTTACAGGCGGATTCGGGAAATGGGGACTTGGTTATATCGAAACAACCGGCGATCCGAATAAGATGGGCTTTGACGAGTTTTTCGGCTATAACTGTCAGAGCCTTGCTCATAATTATTACCCCGATCACCTGTGGAATAACCACGACCGGATTGATCTTCATGAAAACGACAGCAGCAGGAACGGATCATACAGCGCCGACCTTATCCATAAAGCTGCTATTGATTTTATGGAAAGAAATCATGATAAACCTTTCTTCCTCTATTATGCTACAACACTGCCTCATGCCGAATTGATTGCGAAGGAAGAATATATGAAGCAGTTCCATGGAGAATTTCTTCCTGAGAAATCATACATGGGCGTAGATTCCGGACCGGGATTCAGGAAAGGTGCCTATGTGTCACAGTCTGAGGCACATGCTGCCTTTGCAGCTATGATAAAAGAGCTTGATGATTATGTGGGTGATCTTCTCAACAGGATCAATGAACTGGGACTTGAGAAGAATACAATAGTGATATTTGTCTCAGATAACGGACCTCATCTTGAAGGTGGTGCCGATCCTGATTATTTTGACTCCAACGGACCTCTGCGTGGTTATAAAAGGGATATGTACGAGGGAGGAATAAGGACTCCGATGCTTGTACGATGGCCCGGAAAAGTCGGGGCAGGATCGAGAAGTGACCATATATCGGCATTCTGGGATGTACTTCCTACCCTGGCAGACATAACAGGCAGTAAAGTACCCTTAAAAACAGACGGTATTTCTTTTCTCCCCGCTTTACTCGGAAAGAAACAGGCTGAGCATGATTACCTGTACTGGGAATTTCATGAACAGGGAGGAAGAATGGCTGTCAGGATGGGAAAATGGAAAGCTGTAAAACTGGATGTAAATAATAATCCGGATGCTATGCCCGAGCTGTATGATCTTTCAATCGATACAGGAGAACAGAATAATGTTGCTTCATCAAATCCGGGCATAGTTAGACAAATGACAAAGATCATGAAAAGAGAGCATACCACCTCTGATGCTTTTCCATTTAAATGGGAGGAAAGTGATTGATTATTTGAATAATAAGAGATATATTGAAAATTAATATTTAGTTTTCCTAACGGTGGTAATGAATATAGTTGCATATGATACCTGGAAATATTAAAGTGCTTTATGGTACCCTTGGGCTGATCTCATTGGCAGGTATTCAGACAGGTTGTACCAGGACCGTCCAATCTCCTAATATTATTATTATTTATGCTGATGATCTGGGTTACGGAGACATAAGCTGTTATGGAGCCACTTCTGTTACAACAACAAACATTGACAGGTTAGCAAGCCAGGGACTGAGTTTCACAAATGCTCATTGTTCCTCCGCTACGAGCACCCCCTCAAGGTATTCACTATTAACAGGTCAGTATGCCTGGAGAAAGACAGGAACAGGCATAGCGCCAGGTGATGCATCATCCATAATAAGTAGTCAGACAGCAACTATTGCTTCAGTGCTTAAAAGATCAGGATATACTTCAGCCGTTGTTGGAAAATGGCATCTCGGTCTGGGTCCTGCAGGAGGTCCTGAATGGAATGGAATTATTAAGCCGGGACCAATGGAACTTGGGTTTGATCATGATTTTATAATTCCTGCTACAGGCGATCGGGTGCCTTGTGTCTTTGTAGAGGACAGGAAAGTGGCAAACCTGGATCCTTCTGATCCGATAACAGTCAGTTATAAAGAAAAAGTTGGTGACTGGGCAACGGGAAGAGAGAACCCGGAGCTTCTTAAAATGCATCCCAGTCATGGGCACGACATGACAATTGTAAATGGCATAAGCAGGATAGGATACATGACAGGTGGAAAATCTGCATTATGGGTTGATGAAGAAATATCTTCAGTGCTGACTAAAAAGGCAAAAACATTCATTGAAGAGAACAGAGATAAACCGTTTTTCCTCTATTTTGCAACACAGGATATCCATGTGCCACGGGCACCAAACCACAGGTTTGTCGGGAAAAGCGGTATGGGGCCACGAGGTGATGCTATTCTCGAATTTGACTGGTCGGTGGGAGAGGTGCTGAAAACGCTTGACAGCCTTAAAATTGCCCGTAACACTATCGTTATAATAACAAGCGACAACGGGCCCGTGGTGGATGACGGCTATATGGATCAGGCAGTTGAGTTGCTTGGAGCTCATAAACCAGCAGGTCCTCTGAGAGGTGGTAAATACAGTGCATTTGACGGAGGAACAAGGATTCCTTTCATTATCAGGTGGCCGGGTAAAATTAAACCCGGAAAATCCGATGCCC
>DATFLA010000099.1:0-2454 GCA_035268305.1 Bacteroidales bacterium
CCTTTGCCTCCGGGGGAAATGGGATCTTTATCTCAGGATTACCCCAGTATCCGTCAATAACCGATACCAGCTTCACGCTGTTGTCAGTTCCTTTCTCCAGGGCTTCCTTTATTCCGGCAGCGGCATCTTTCTCCGTCAAACCGGCAGACTGCTTATCCAAAAAACTCTTTACCTTCTTAAAGAATTGAGCGTCTGAAGGATGGGTGCATATTATTGCAATTGCTAACAGGAAGATTGTTTTTTTCATAATGGTGGTATTTGGTATGCGGTATACAGTTCCGACGGTATCAGGATACTTTGAATTACCATGAATTACAATTAATTAATATGAATTACTTTCTCTCCGCTTTACATTTTACGCTTTACGCTCTCCGCTTTCTTCTCACTTCTCCGTAGTGAAGCACGAAGCCGGAAGATTGGCCCCGTTAAACAGGTCAGGCCGGGCGGTATTACTCCATGCAAATCTTACAGCCACAGGATCCTTCACTTTTTTCGATTGTACCACTACCTTTTCACCTTCTATCTTTGCCTCCGCCGGATGGAATACCATGTCGGGACCTGCTATCTCAAAGAAATCCGGTTTCTTCCCGTTGGAATGCAACCCCTCACTGTTATAGAAAGAAATTATTGCTTTGTTCTTATCAATGGCCATGTCCTTATAAAGCGGACCCGAACCCTCGAACTGTTTCATGCCATAATGATTCCTGAGTGCTATATAGGCAAGCCTGAGCGCTGCATCCTGCTTGTCGCGTGGATGGATGTTTGCCGTATCGCATATATCGCTCAGTACTGCCATCCCCGTTTTTGGAGTCTCAAGTGCCCTTCTCTCAGCTTCACGCACCATCACACCGTCAAAATTATTACCATATGCATAAGGTGCTATCTGCGCATAATAAAAAGGGAACTCATAGCCCCATCCATCTCTCCAGCTTTTTATAAGGTTCTCAAGAAGCTCCTTGTAAGCATAGGCATTGATTGTATTGGCTTCGCCCTGGTACCATAACACACCGGCTATCCTAAAAGGTATCATGGGATGTATCATCGCATTATACAACCTTCCCGGTTCAACAGGTCCCCAGGGGACAGGTACCTGTTTTGCAGCTGCTTCCTTCAGAAACGGGTCACCATCAATGACCGTTCCAGGCATCCACGATTCAGCAGGTGTTCCACCCCAGCTTGAATTTATGACTCCCACAGTGACACCAAGTTCCTGGTAAAGTTTCCTGGCAAAGAAATAGCCTATAGCACTGAAGTGCTTCATCGTCTCCGGTGTACATTTTGACCATCTGCCGTTGAAGTGTTGCTGTGGACATCCTGCTGTGGCTGAAGATACTGTGAAGAGCCTTATGTTGGGGTAATTTGAATTTTGAATCTCTTCCTCTTCATTATCGATACCTGATAAAGGAGTCCATTCCATGTTTGACTGGCCCGAACAAAGCCATACTTCACCTATCAACACATCTGTCAGTTTTATTTCATTATAGCCTTTTATATCAATATCATACGGACCTCCTGCGACAGGAGTTCTGACTATAATTTTCCATTCTCCCTGGGTATTGGCTGTGACAGTTCTGGCAGAATCGAGCCACCCGGCTGTAAGGGAGATCTTTTCACCGGTCTTGGCCCAGCCCCAGAAAGTGACTTCCGATTTTTGCTGAAGGACCATACCGCTTCCGAATATCTCCGGCAATGAAATATTTGCTTTAAGACAACCTGTCGATAATATAATAAATATCAGTAAGGTTGACAGTCTGTGAAATGTGTGTTTCATTATCCTGAATTTTATTTCAAATATAATAAAAGTTCAAAGCAAAGAGTAGAACAGAGTACATAGAACATAGATAGTTAAGTTTTCAGCAGCGGGGTGCATGATTGTCCTGACAGGGATATAAAAAGTCTAGTTTCCCAGCGCCTTACACCATACAAAACCCACCCCTTGCCACTCCCAGGAGGGGAATACGACCGAATAAATTTCTCTACGTTCTATGATTTACACTATATCCACTTTTCACTATATTTACTCCTAAAAACATCCGTCAAATGAAAACACTCACCCTCTCCCTGCTAATGGCACTCTTCATGCAACTGACTTATGCGCAGACTAAAAATATCACAGGTTTTTTTAAAGATAACATTGCAGATGAATTCACTATTGAATCTTCCTTCGATGGTAACATTAGTCGCGACAGCATTGGAAAGCTTATTAAGAAGCTGTCGGACGTGCCTCACAGTATAGGTTCACCGGCCGACAAAGAAAAGACTCAGTATATCCTCAGCCAGTTCAGGCGGTGGGGGTGGGATGCCGATATCGAGACATTTTATGTTCTGTTTCCTACACCAAAGACAAGGTTACTGGAGATGACAGCCCCCGTGAAATACAAAGCTGTATTGAAAGAACCTGCACTTAAGGAAGATGCCACATCAGGACAGAAGGGTCAGCTGCCTACATACAAC
>DATFLA010000100.1:0-3568 GCA_035268305.1 Bacteroidales bacterium
ATCAGGCACTATCAACCAACCGGCAGTTATTTTTTTTATGCCGGGCTGTTTTTCGCGCTGGCGGGGTGTATCGATCATGCTACTGCGGTCTTTTTTATTGGCTTTGCCATTTATTTGTTCTTGATAAAACCGGCCGAGAGAAAATACCTGGTTTATTATTTTATCCCGGTTTTCATTACCGTTTTGCCGGTTTTAATAATCAATTTTGTTATCTCCGGGCAATTCCTTCCATTCCAGCTTGTCCCCCGTTTCTTTGATTATGAAGGTTCTACCTGGACAAAAGGAAAAGGTATAACAGGCAGTGAGATCAACGACTTTTCGTTTATGCTGGATTACGGATTTGAAATGTTGTTCGGACAAAGAGGTTTCATTATTTATAACCCGCTTTTATTAATCGGGATTCCCTGCCTGGTGATGGAAATTGCAAAGGGAAGGACGTATAAGCCGGAAGCGATTGTTACGGGTGTCTGCTCATTGGTAATCATGTTGTATTATATTGCTACATCACATAACTACAGCGGCGGGAGCTACAGCATACGCTGGTTCATCCCGTTACTGCCATTTCTTATGTTTTTTATTTTCCGGTACCTTGAAACTCATTACGCAGCAAAATACAGGCATCCCCTGGTCCCCGTGATAATTCTTTCCTGCCTGATTTCCCTGGTTGGTTTAATCGATCCATGGGCCAGTAAAAGGTATACGGAACACTCATTCCTTGCCAATATAATGACGGTAATAGATGACCAGGGAAATTAGTGGATGCACTTTTTTTCGATTTTCACTATAAGTAGCAGAAATGTAATCTGCTTGGGCTCCTGATTCTAATTGGTTAAACTGGTTCCATGTTTATCGTAAATTCCCCTCAAGAGCGTGCTCGCCTGGCGCATAAAAGTCTGAAAGAAGCCTTGATACAGAATTATCGTGAACAGGCTGCCCAGGTAAACAATCAGGTAAATCCACTTGCGGATATTCCTGTTTCACTCCGTCCGAAACCATTCAAAAATGAAGTGTATAACGAGGGATTATTTACCGCGGACTGGTTCAGTCACAATATCCCCCAGTTATATCATTCCCTGGAAAAAGCTGACCGGACATTTAATGATTACCTGGAAATCGGGTCGTTCGAGGGTCTCTCTACCTGCTGGATGGCCAGGCTTCTTGAGTTGAAATCGCAGAAACCATCAATTACTGCAATTGATTTCTTTGGTTATAAACCTGATCACGGCGATTTTGGTAAACACTTTGATAAAAATGTTGGTAATTTTATAAAAAATATTGCGGTTAAAAAGATCAAGTCACATAGTGCCAAGGCACTGGCTGACCTTTTCCAGGAAAAATCTGAATTTGACCTGATTTATGTGGATGGAGCACATGATGCACTTAATGTAATAGTCGATGCGTCTTTATGCTGGCGAATGCTGAGAGATGGTGGCGTTATTATATTTGACGATTATTTCTGGTTTAGTGGTGAAAACTCAAAGAATGTACTGCACGCAGTTAACGCTTTCCTTAACCTTATTGAGGGGCAATTTAAAGTACTGGGTGTCTATCACCAGGTGGTGCTGAAAAAACTGAGTACAGAGTTACCGGTAAATATTTTTTAAATTATGCCCTTTTTCCTGAGTATGTCCGTGATAAAGGGATATCTCCGGTATTCAAGAATATAGAAAACACTGGGACGTGCTGTGAAACCGTGCGGAAGCTTGCTTTTTCTGATGGCCTGGGAAACACGCTGATCGGCTGCGGTGCCGTTTTCCATCAGGGCCATGCACCAGAAAGGTAAAATCTGGTGTAGTTGCAGCTTGTCGATAAGCATGCAGTTCGTGTCAACAAAGCCGCCAAATGCCTTGGCAAATACTCCCTTGTTTGTGCCAACAGAGACAAAATCATCCACGCACAGGACCTTGTTGGTGTCCTGATCGACAAACCAGCGCAATGAAAATGCCCAGGCTTTACCCTGAATCACTGAAAGTAACTGGTTCAGATGATAGGGTGCGTACCAGTTATCATCGTCAAGATAGGTTATATAGCGGCTATTGGCAGCATAACTCAATACAGTACGCATTGATCCACCTGAAAAACTGGTATACAGGCCGCCGTTCCTTTTGGCTGTTGAATAACCGTTATCTATCACGGTAATTGCCATATTGTCAGGGCAATCGGCTTTGAGTGAATCTATGATTGCCATATCGCCCTCTTTTTTGTCAATACCAAGCATAATCTGGATCCTGCCACCGTGATCCTGCTTGAATATTGATTCAACAGCACGTTTCAGGCTGGGCCTGAGGGTGGTGGTAATGATAACAGCAGCGTCAAAAGGTTGTTGAACAGAGGTCATGATTTTAACCGGTAATTTGCCTGAATATTAATTCATGGAATCAAGTAATAATGAATCCCGAATGTTATTATAACCATGTGCCGGGTGAATAAATACGGGATTAAATGCTACTGGTTTATATTAATCAATAATGGAAAAATAACGAAAAACATTTCTCGCATACTCATCATTTTTCAGGCGATTCGTTTTGTATAATGCATCCCAGTTTTCCAGCACAACAATCGGCACCTTGATTGAGGGAAATTCATGCCTGAGCTCGGCTTCCGGCATCGGCTCTGTTGATGGAATATGCCTCGTCAATACATTGTTTACAATAGCATTTGCAGCAAACCAGAAATCCGCCCGTGTCGGTGAAAGAGATTTGTATACCGGGTCGAATACCCTGTCATCGAAAAAAGCGGGGGAATAGAGTATTCCGGCATTTCCGGTAGGACATAACATGAGATCCTTTTGAAATTCCCATGAATCCAGTAATGGCCACGATTCATAGGGAAGCAATTCCCCTTTTTCTCCTATGCTGATTTTCCTGGCCCGGTAAGCAATGATGCATTGTTCCTCCAGGAATTGTTTGTAGAGTTTTTCAATCCAGTTATCAGGGTATAAAGTATCATCATCAGCAGTAATGATGACGACATCCTTCCTGCCTTTATATTCTTCCAGTACGGGTAAAAGTTTTCTGTAGCCTGCATTATTCTCCGTGTACTTTATATTAAAGTTTAATTTGTTAAACCTGGTTAATGTTTTCAGCTTGGAAGGGATTTGTTCCGGCTGAATACCTTCATCATGTAAAAAAGGTTCTTTCGATATCCATAAATTAATCTCATTTGGCCACATGCTCTGTGTGAAAATGGAATGAAGCATGGAGTTGATGTATTTTATTCTTGTCGATGTCGTCGTCAGGCTAACGATAATTTTATGTTTTCTGTTGTCCGGCATTCTAGCTGACTCGTCAGAACGTTGTTATTTACCCAGTGCCTTGACCCATAATTTCAGCCGGTCACGCAAATGCAGGAGATATCCCTTCAGTTCGCCAGGGTAATGGCTTTCCAGGGAGTGAATATTTTCTACAAATTCACTGTACATATCAAAATAACCGGCCGGTTTTATTGACATGCAGGCCTGTTCTATCAATTCGCAAAATTTCAAATTAACCAGGTGCGCATAATGTTCCTGCCTGATATTCCTGTGCAGGTCTGAATCTTTATGGTGGTAAATTAATGGTTGTCCAAC
>DATFLA010000101.1:0-2524 GCA_035268305.1 Bacteroidales bacterium
CATTGCATCCTCCGGGGCGAAGGCAATATCAACTACATTATGGCCTTCTTCGATAACAGTACGCAGGGTTTCATGTCCCAGGAAACCCGGTACTGCATTTATTACAAGATCGTAATCACTGATGATTTCTCTAAGGGTACCTTTATCTGTCACATCCAACAGGCGAATATTCAGAGCATTGTGCTTTTTTTGGGTTTTCTCCAGGGTTTCCCTGTTAATATCTGTAAGTGTCACTTTATGGTTCTTTGCCATATCAATAGCTATACAGCTGCCAACCATACCAGCACCCAGTACAATAATGTTTTGCATTTCAGGAATAAGTTTAATGGTTAGAAAAATAAAAGAGAATCGGACCGGTTGACAAAACAGTATTACAGGCCCGGAATAAAAATCCAGGGCATTTCACTGACACTTGTTATCATATAATGATACATCCCTTAAAAATAAGGAATTTTATCCATTACTTTATAATAAGGAACGAAGTTGATAATTTCATATCAGAAACCCATAAACACTCAGTCTTTCTTCCATTTGATACCACATCCTATGGCTTTGGTACCGGGCACAGGGACCTTCTGGTTGTTTAACAAGGCATTTACTGCATCCTGTACATAATGCTTATCAGCCATTGCTGCATCATCGGCATTATTGTCAATGGCACCGGCATATTCGACCTTAAACTTATCTCCCTTCTTTGCCAGCACATAAACATGAGGTGTATTGGTTGCGCCGAAAGCATGAGCAACATTCTGCGTTTTATCGTACAGGTAATCAAATTTGAAGTCCAGACTTTTGGCCAGTGCTTTCATATCCTCATACGAATCGCCCGGTGATACCTTGCTGTCATTGCTGTTTATGGCAACAACGGGATAGCCTTTACCGCTGTATTCTGTATTCAGATCTATTATTCTCTGCCTGTATTTTTTGACAACGGGACAGGTATTACACATGAAAACCACGATAAATCCTTTTGCATCTTTATGCTGAGAAAGAGAAATTATCTTTCCATTGACATCTTTAAGACTGAAATCAGAAGCATAATCACCTACCTTATAAGGGTTAGCATTACTGCTTACGGATGAGAGCAAGAATGTTACAACAGTAAAAAACAATAACCTTTTCATAATAGTTTAATTTTTGATTTCTAATATTAAACTCAGCCGGTAAAAATTATCACAAATTTGAATCAATCAATTTTCTTAAACCCGGTTCATCAAGTTCACCTGGATGGAACTTTCTTATCTTCTTTGCATTATTGAAAACCAATGTTGCCGGTATATCACCCTGCCAGTCCGGATCCACTTTTTCTATCCATGAGTTATAATCCAGATCTGTCATAATCGTAACATAAAGCGATACATTATTTTTCTTTAGAAACGGAATCAGCTGCGTTTTAATCTGGCTGGGAAAATCAAGGCTAACCATGATAAATTTTACCTTCGTTATATCGTACTCAGCCGATACTTTCTGAAAAGAAGGAAATTCTTTCACACATGGAGGACACCAGGTCGCCCAGAAATTAACAACATATAACCTGTCATCCGGATTATTGAGTATCTTTTCAAGTCTGGGTATTTCTATCCTTTCGACTTTCTGACTCTGACCATTCATTGCGGTAAATGTGAAAAACATCAACACAATAAAATAAAACCCTAATCCTTTCATCAGATTTTGCCTTTATGATATAACGAAAGACACGGACAAAGGTTCGTAAGAGAATTCCCTGCTGAGTGTTTTTAACATTTATTAATAAAAAGCAGGACTTCAGTACCAGGTATGCCGACCTCTGTTCTGCCCGAAGTTGAGCCGGAACTGTCAGGTTGGTATTTCAGGATCTACCCTATGCTAAATAAAGTAATACCGGTTCGTAATGCCTGTTACATTATTGATTTACTCCCGAATATGCTAAATATTATATGGAATAGAGTGATAATGAAGTCAATTCATTCTTATCTTTGTACGACTACTGTATTAAATCACCAGATAAGCTAAATACCGGACGGGATGTTATAAAATATCGGTTAAGTGGCTTTTCCGAAACATATTAAACTATCCGTCCGGTTCTTTATTGGAATGAATTACCGATTGTGTGAATTCCGAGGTGCTAATATAATAAATTATTTGCATCAGGGATAATCAGGATCCGTTTTCCACTTCCCTTTTTAATCACTCCGGTTAAGGAGTTATGGTTTGTTCGGTGACCACAAAATTATAAATATTATCAATCTCATTAAACCCAGTTATTATTGTTTTGTTGTCGATGATAACTGAGTCAGGTACAGCATGATCTTAACTGATAAAGATTTGCCTTGAAAAGTGATGATTACAGTCAGGTTTCATAGGGGATGAACATGTCCGGAGTTAATTGGATCATCATACAGCAAAAATCAGCAAACCCTTATATGTTTTTATTATACAAGGGTTTGTGAATTAAGTTACTTTAAAATACGTCACTCTTCAGTGATGCAAAAAGCTATAGCATTAAGATACAGAGCTTAGTAACAGATCCTGTCGTATTAATCTG
>DATFLA010000102.1:0-4547 GCA_035268305.1 Bacteroidales bacterium
CCCTGCCAGTCAACAGTTACAGATCCGCCGGCACTGCCGGTGTTCTCCAGGCAGAATGATCCGAAGTTAAGTTCCTGCGTGGCACTTACTGTAACAGTTCGTGGGGGAAGTCCAGGCTGTCCTTTGGCTGACAAGGATATCAGCATCAAAAGAATCATACCTGCAATTGTTAATAAAGGTCTCAAACTAAAAATTTGTCGCATAATTCATTCATTTAAAGGTTCAGTTCTCTCTCTGCATAAACCTCGTATTTCGAATCCTTCGGACTTGTGAAGAGAACTCTTATCCTTCCTTCTTTTGATTTAAGAGCAGCAATATCTTTGAGTCTTACAGTAAAAAGCCTTTTATCAGTACTTGTATAAACTGCAATTCCGCGAACATTTCCTATTTCAACAGGCTTCCCTTTCGGAGGAAGGTAGTCTACAACGATATCGCCATACAGCGACATGTTTCCTGACCTGTTTATAGATAGATTCATTGTAGCTGTTGTATCGTTCTTCATTACAAGGTGTAAATCAGTCAGAGAAGATGTTGCCTTTACATTTCCCACTCTCAGAATTACAGGTATGCTGATTCCAAATACAGGAGTTATATCAACACTCATAAGCTTTGATTTATCTATCATACCGAGTTTCTGTGGTTTGCTGCCTTTTTCGGCTCTGAAATAGAGATGTGACCTGTATTCGCCTGTTTCCATATTAGCAGCTCTGCGCAGCTGTAGTCTGACAACCTGTGAACCATGAGGAGCGAGAACTATCCTGCGGGGAAAGACCCTTATATACTGATCGGCATATAACTCGCCTGGAACAGGCTTTTCAACCAGGATAAAATTTCCTTTTTCATTCATATCATACTGCACGAAAGAAACCGAATACACAGCAGTATCGTTGCCAATATTAACAAGGCTGATATCCTGTCGCTGCTTGCTGCCGTCAAATATTACCCTTACAGGTGATATAAGAAGGTCGCCCTGGGCCGAGATGTGCTGAGCAAACAATATAAAGAACATCGCAAATAAAATAGAATACTTTTTCATTTTTACTCCTCCTGTTTTAATATACTTTGTAACTTTCATCTTATCAGTTAAATATGAAAACAACCTGGTAAGTCCCTGTGTATTCACCCGGAGGATTTATTGACTCCGGACCAACCTCCAGGGTTGCACCAACATTTACCTGGATCTTACCGTCATTAGTCTTTGGAATATCATATGTCCAGTTCTCAAGAAAAATCCTGTTTGATGTCCGGTTATGAATCAGAGGCTGGGGTGTAGAGGGAAGCAATACAGAAAGTGAATTATCTGATGATCCTGATATAACGAATACAGCCTGGCTTGCAAAACTGTTCAGAAGAATAACTGACCCTCTGGCTATTCTAAATCCTTCTGGTGTAAGAACAAGTGATCCCCCGTTTTTATCTGTTGAAAACCTGCCAAGATTCATCTGGACTTTTTCCCTTGCTGTTACCAGAGGGACGATCTCTGTATAGGCTGTACCTGTAACCGATACCTGGCCGAACGATGAGATACCCGTGAGAAGAGCGATAACAGTGAGAGAATATCTGAGAGTTTTCATAAACTTTTGTTTTAAGATTCATTATTAATCAGTGAGAAAGGGATTACCCCTTCCCCACTGATACAGAGAGCAAGCTTAGTTATAAGCTACTGTTACATCGAAAGTACCTGAATAGAGACCTGTGCTCTGTCCGGCTGTCACATTCAATGTTCCTCCTACAGTAAATGAATCAGTACCATCAGCTGAGAGAGTACCTGTAAGACCATCAGCACCTGCTGATGCGGTACGTGCGAGAATTGAGTTAATCGTCATGCTTGAGCCACTGGTTGATTCGTTAACTGTAATAGTTGAAGGCAGTGTGATAGCGTATGTGGTATTAACAGCACCTGATACGTTATAAGCTGCGTTTGTAGCGCCGGGAGACTGTACTGAAAGGTTAACACCATCGGTTGCGGTCCTGACACCCTGTGTTGAAAGAACACATGTTCCACCGGTACCGGCAAGCACTGCCATTGTTCCAAAATGCAGAGAAGAAGTCTCGGTAATTGCGATCGGGGTTATGATATTAGCAGCAGCTGCTGTTGTTTCAGTTGCCTGGGCCATAACCTTTGTTGAGAAACCTGCCATCATAATAATGGCTGCCATAAGAATTAATTGCTTTTTCATTTTTTGATTTAATTAAAGTTTAACTGTCTGATTAATTTATTTGCTTATTATTATTTCTTTTTTATTACCTGTTCATCCACATTACCTTCCTTGTTACAGTCCCTGCAGGATTTTCCAGTCTTACAATCAGTACCTGCGACTTTGCGTTTAAAGGAATATAATGTACTGTTTCACCATCCAGATGATCTTTCAGGAGAATCCTTCCCGAAAAATCAAAAATTGTCATATTGCTCTGTGCATTAACTGTTGTCACATCAACAACAAGTTGTGATCCTGAGGTATATATCTTAACGGGCAATTCAGCCGGATTATTGATCAGAGGTTTATTAAAATGAACCACGAACCTGGAAGGATCATCACCTTTTACTGATGAAAATTCATATGTACTGCTGTTTTTCAGATCAAAATATGTATTCGTTTTAAGATCCTGAAGAATCACATAGCTATATGCATTTTTGTCAAAGGAGGCTGTCAACCTGTATTTACCGTTTTTACCTGCTTTGAACATAACGGGAACCTCAGGATTATTTATAGTATCAGTAAGGTATCTTACCGAGAAGTTATTATTATCATACCCCATATAAAGGCTGGGTGAGGCCGCAACCGGGCTGAACAGTTTGAATGCCCCTGACCCGTCTTTCACAGCGCCAAACTGCATCTGTATCTCATCGTAACCTGTTGAGTCTTCCGACTGAACATCCAGTTTAACAAGTGACTGATCAGTTGAAAGGCCTTTCTTATACCAGGCAGCTGCATTTCCTGTTGTTTTGGCATCGTTGGATATTACTATATTTCCATCGCTGACTGCTCTTACGAAGAAACCCTGTTCAGGAGCTATAAATCTGCTAACCCCGTTTGTTCCTGTTCCACCTGATGAGCTTATAACACCATAATTGTTGGCAGAGGGATTCCATATCCACATATCATAACCATTTGAACCCTGTATGAGAGATGACCTGTCCCATCCTGTTGAAGACTGCCAGTCTATTTCTGCGGGATAGGGATTTCCAACAAGGTTAAATCCCTGCAGAGCTGCATCTGCAGACTCTGCGGTTACAGCTATTGTCTGATCGCCATTATTAAGAACGCCTTTATATTGTTCTGAAGGGTTCTGTGCCTGTACTGAGTATAGGTATCCTTTTCCCGGAATAAAATAGCTTTCAGGATGAACTGTGCTCCAGTTGACTGCAGTTGTACTGTTAAGAAAGTATATCCAGCAATTTGTAGCTTCATTCCAGACATACAGATCATAGCCTGTTCCGTTACCGTAAGTACCTGAAGGAGTCCAGTCACCGCTTATTGACTGGTCTGCCACAGGGCTTGAGATGAGATGCCAGGCTTCAGTGCTACCTGAGATATTTCGTGTAACGGTAGCTTCGACACCGCCAGTATTCTCAAGCAATGAAGCTGTTGCTGTACCATCAGAAAGAAGAATTAATCCGGAAGCACCTGCATTGTTTGTAAATGTTCCTGTAACATTCAGTGAACCTGCAGGATTAATAGTAAGAGATGCACCCTGTTCTATCGTTATATTTTTACAGGCTGAGGCTGTTGAAATAACAGGTTCATTAATCCTTGGGCTTATAGAAACATTATTTGTTGAAGATGGTGTGCCACCACACCAGTTCATTGGATTGTTCCAGTCGGTATCGGCAGTGCCCAGCCATGTTATTACAGAAACGGGCTTTACTGTGATCTCAACAACCTGCGAGGTGATACTCAAACCCGATGATGTAACTGTTCTTCTGAACCAGGTAGTCTGGGTAAGAGCTGAAGGAGAATAATTCTGCTGATCATTCGTACCTGAAGCTGCTGCAAATCCACTTGCCGGTCCGCTTATACTGCTTTCCCAAAGATATGTATAACTGCCATCACCACCTGTAGGTATAGATCCATTAATTGCCGAAGGGACCGAACCTGAGCAAAGGGGCTCATTATATGTGGCCTTCACATATAATCTTTTATAAGTGCCTACGCAAGGATCTCCGAAAACACTGTTGGTAGCCGGGATATCCGCAGAGTTAGCTCCAAGCAGATAACTTTCCACTACCGGCCGGCTTGTAATTGCATCGCATGAACCTATTGTAAAAT
Organism: Bacteroidales bacterium; assembly: GCA_035268305.1. Lineage (GTDB taxonomy): Bacteria > Bacteroidota > Bacteroidia > Bacteroidales > VadinHA17 > LD21. Next base: position 4,272 of record DATFLA010000102.1, read on the forward strand.
CGGGACATGAGCCGTTTGGTGTACCGTAGCTTGAAAAATCAACATAGCTGAATACTGTTCCTGATGGAGAAGTAAGAGATAATATACTGTTTTCATCTGCGGTACTGCAAATAGTCCCGCTTATGCCGTTAGTGTATGTAAGGATGTTATTGTCAACAGGCTGCATGGGTGTCCATGATACTATTATAAGACCATCGGCCCCGGAACCTCCTGTACTGTTTTTGCTGTACCATGTTGATGCTCCGCTGCCACCACCCCCGTAGGTCCTGCCATCTT
>DATFLA010000103.1:0-7155 GCA_035268305.1 Bacteroidales bacterium
GGCCTATGGAAAGACAGAGGTTATTGAACGCCACAGGCACAGGTATGAATTCAATGATAAATATTTTGAGGATTTTAAGAAAGCTGGTATGTTGCCGGTTGGGGTTAATCCTGAATCAAACCTGGTTGAAATAATGGAAATACCCGATCACAGGTGGTTTATTGGTGTACAGTTCCATCCTGAATACAGTTCAACAGTGTTAAATCCTCATCCACTGTTTGTTAGTTTTATTAAAGCATGCATTGGATAAACGAATTAAAATATAAATATAACAGAAAGAATAATAATCAAAAATAAGAATGGATAAGAATACAATAACAGGGCTGGGTCTGATCTTTGTCATCTTTATCGGTTTCAGTCTCTACAATAACAGCAGGCTGAATAAGCGGTTTAAGGAGGCTGTAGAGGTAGCTGATTCAGATTATGCAAGTGGAGACCTCCAGAATGCCAGGACAGAATATATGGATGCCCTTAAAATAAAACCGAATGAGCCGGGGGTTTTAGCTAAAATAAATGAGATAAACGGGAAACTTGGAATTGTACCTGAAGAAAACAAGGAGCAAAAGAGTGATACTGTGAACAATCAGAAGGCGAAGACGGAAACACCTGTTGAACAGGAGAAAGAAACCGGGGAGCCAGAGGTTCAGGATGCAGGTAAATACGGTGTTTTTGCACGTGATATGAAAGGGAAAAATGACTTTATTACTCTTGAAAATAACAAGGTTTCCCTTAAAATAGCCCTTAAGGGCGGTCGTGTTTATTCAGCAAGGCTGAAGGATTATAAAACATTTGACTCCAAACCTCTTGTTCTGTTTTCAGGCGATTCAACTGTGTTTGGATTTAATTTCTATACAGCTGATAATAAGGCAATACAGACTAATAACCTGTATTTTGAGCCTGTAGACAGCCAGAAATTATATGTTGTTGGTTCCAAACCTGAAAGTGTGGTTCTCAGGCTGATGGCAGGAGAGGGGAAGTATATTGAATATAAATATACACTGCTGCCCGACGAGTATATGGTTAACTTTAATGTTACATTCAAATCACTCGACGGTGTCATTGCTTCGAATCAAAGCAGTCTCACATTTGACTGGAAAATGTATATCCCGCAGCAGGAAAAAGGAAGGCAGAATGAAGAAAATTATTCCACTATCAAGTATAAATTCTACCAGGATGATGTGGCCGGTCTGAGATTAAGACAATCTAAAGAAACAGACCATAAGGATATTCCGACAAAAGTACGATGGATCTCCTTTCAGGACCAGTTCTTTTCGTCAATTCTCATAGCTGATGATTATTTTATGAATGCTACGGTGGAATCAGATAAAACACCTGCATCGGAAAAATATATCAGGTACTATACCTCAGAAGTCAGTATACCTTATAGCTCAGGTCCTTCATCAACTATCGGTATGAAGATATACTACGGTCCGAATTCAATAACAACACTGAGGAAGGAGGGAAAGGATCTTCAACTGGAAAAGATTATCTTCCTTGGTAAGAATATAATCGGATGGATCAGCAGGTTTGTGATAATACCTATTTTTAACTGGCTTGATAATTATATCAGTAACTACGGATTGATAATCCTTATACTGACGATTATTATAAAAGTGGTTCTTTTCCCGCTTACATATAAATCGATGCAGTCGCAGGCCAAAATGCAGGTTCTTAAGCCCCTTGTTGATGAGCTTGGGAAGAAATTTCCCAAGAAAGAAGATGCAATGAAAAAACAACAGGCCACAATGGACCTTTATAAGAAGGCAGGCGTCAATCCCATGGGAGGCTGCCTCCCAATGTTGCTGCAGATGCCAATTCTTTTTGCCATGTTCCGGTTCTTCCCTGTATCAATTGAACTACGGCAGGAACATTTCCTTTGGGCAACAGACCTTTCTACCTATGACTCAATCCTGAACCTGCCGTTTACAATCCCTCTTTACGGAAATCATGTTAGTCTTTTTACTCTTCTTATGACAGTATCAACGCTGTTGACAATGAAAATGTCAGGTACTTCGGCAGGATCTGATCAGCCTGGCATGAAAGCCATGATGTATGTAATGCCTGTAATGTTCATGTTTATCCTGAACAATTTTTCTGCAGGTCTTACTTATTATTATTTCCTTGCCAATATGATCACATTCGGGCAGAATCTGATTGCTAAACGAATGATTAATGCGGACGCTGTACTGGCGAAGCTGGAGGAAAATAAAAAGAAACCAATGAAGAAATCCAGGTGGCAGCAGCGACTGGAGAATGCAGCCAAACAGAGGGGATATAACCCACCTAAGAAAAAATAAATTTTATTACTTATAATACTTACAGTCCGGGGGGCTCAATTGAAAGATCAGTTAATGGTCTTTTGATTGAGCCCCGGCTATTTTAATAGTTAAAAAATATTAAAAAATATAAAATATTTATCCCTGAAGGAAAAAATCACTAAATTTAGTTCATCCAATATTTAGTGGGAATGGGTAAAAAATTTAAAAACAAAGATTTAGCCGCAAGGCTTGGTGTATCAGGTACATTGGTATCACTTGTATTGAACAATAAAGCAGACCAGCAGGGTATCCGCAAAGACACTCAGGAAAAGGTACTTGCGCTCGCAAGAGCCATGGGATATTTTGACAAGACACCTGACAAAAATGATCATCCATCAGTAGAGGAGCGCCCCGGCGTTTTAGGAATGATTGTCCCGTCAATGAATGATCCTTTCGTTGTACAGATAACTCCTTTTCTGCAAAAGGCCTTTTCAAGTATGGGGGTGGGTTTTTCAATTGTTACGAAAGATCCCGATGATAAGAGGTATGACAGGCTGGTAAGTGCTTTCAGAAAATTTTACAGTGGCCTTATTCTGCTAGGTGATGCAGCAGATGACAGTACTATTCGGTCGTTGAAAAATGCTGATTATCCCTTTGTGCTGCTTGAAAAATCTGTAAGGTCGCAACATCTGAATACTATTCGTACCGACACAGCAGCAGGTGCTAAGTTAATAGTAAATCATATTAACAGCCTCGGATATAAGAATATCCTTATTATTGCAGACCGTAAGACAAGCGAGGAAAGTACAGCAGCAATAAATGATGTATTGTTTGCTATCGACCAGGCTGTAGGAATAAATAAACCTGTTATCTTAGAGGTTGATAAGCCTACAGGAGATGATGAGATTGACTCATCACAACTTGAAAAGTTTTTCAGACCTCCTTACAGGGCTGATGCAATGATTGTAATGAATGCCGGACTCGTATACCCGTTAATGACAATGCTCAGGAATAAGAACCTCAGGGTGCCACAGGATATAGCTCTTCTGTCGATGGAGGAAGGAACTGGATTCGACCTGATGTTCTCACCGGTCACGTGTCTTAGAAAACCTCTTTCCGGATTGTCTATTAAGGTGGCAAACATGATCTGGTCGGAGGTGAAAAATTCAGGTAAAGGAAAGTATAAAAGACAAGTCAATATCTCTCCGGAACTTGTTATTAGAAGTTCCTGCGGGACAATTTAGAACTGAACTGAAATGAGATTTTTCCTGTTATCCCTGGCAGTGTTGATGATGGCACTGACAACCGGGTGTTCCGGTAAACACCTGATTAATAATGAAGAATATATGAGTGTGATTGACAAATCCTTTGAAGCACGTAAGTCTTTGTGCTCCAAGAAGGAAGATGCTCTTTTTGATGTTTTTCAGAAAGGCCTTACCAATGAACAGTCTGAGGCACTTAAGTTTCTGTATGCCTTTATGCCACTCAACGACCTTGCTGACTATAATGGCAACTTCTTCCTTGCAAATGTAAATGCTTCCCTTAAAGCAAGAAAGGATACCCCCTGGGGGAAATCAATACCGATAGATATATTTCTTCATTATGTTCTTCCGGTCAGGGTTAATAATGAAAATCTCGATTCATTCAGAATAGCTTATTATGATGAGATTATGAACCGCATCAGCGGTATGAACCTGCATGACGCAGCTCTTGAAATAAACCACTGGTGTCACGAAAAAGTAGCCTACCAGGCTGCAGATGAGAGAACATCAGCACCGATGTCAACTATACTGTCAGCAAGAGGAAGGTGTGGAGAAGAATCCACTTTTACTGTTGCTGCTCTCAGGACGGCAGGAATACCTGCCAGGCAGGTTTATACACCAAGATGGGCACATTGCGATGATAACCATGCCTGGGTTGAGGTATGGGATAACGGACAATGGTATTATACGGGTGCATGTGAGCCTGAACCTGTCTTCGACCTTGGCTGGTTTACCGAACCCGCAAGAAGAGCTATGCTCGTCCATACAAAATCCTTTGGTGCCCCCCTGGGAGATGAGAATACAATTGTTGAGGAAAAAGAGTATGCCGATGTAAATAATCTCTCCAAATACGCAATAACAAAGACAATTTTTATTAAGGTCCTTGATAAGGAAGGTGTTCCTGTTTCCAGCGCCGATGTTGAATACCAGCTATACAATTATTCGGAGTTTTATCCTCTCGCAGTTGTTCCAACCGATAATAACGGGCTCAGCCATTTTGAAACGGGTCTTGGTGATCTCCTTATCTGGGCGCATAAAGACAATGCTTTTAACTACAAAAAGATATCTGTTAACGACACCGATACCCTTACACTTATACTTAACAGGGATCCTTCAGTGGCTTATACTGCTGAGCTCGATATTCATGTTCCTCCGATACTCACGCCGTTACCGGGCCCTGCTTCTGACCTTGTAGCAGTGAATGCAGAACGTATAGAAAAGGAAAATAAGATCCGCCAGCACTATATAAATACATGGATGACAAAAGAAGATGCCGGTAAACTTGCAATAAGCAACGGTCTGGAGTATGATAGGGTGGTTAATGTTATTGAAAGAAGCATGGGAAATTACAGGGAAATAAGCTCCTTCCTCAGGGAATTACCCGATTCTCTTAAAGACCTTGCCATGGAGATGCTTGAGGTTCTGCCTGATAAGGACCTTAGAGATACGAAGTGCAGCACACTTCTGGATCACCTTGTTAATACTATTTATAAATCTGGCTTACGGAATGATAAATACAAAGGAATTTTTGTTAATTATGTGCTGAATCCACGTGTTGCTTTTGAGTTTCTTGTACCCTGGAGAAGTTATTTTCTTGCTAATCTTCCAAAGGATATTATAAACAATGGCTATTCCAATCCTGAACTTATTATTAATTACATAAATTCCGGTATTAAAACGGATGATTCTCAAAATTACTATGGTACCCCTATTACTCCACAGGGTGTGGATGAGCTTGGTGTTTCTGATACTAAATCAAGAGCCATCAGTTTCGTGGCTGTGTGCAGAGCAATAGGATTACCATCGCGACTGGAACCCGGGACCAAAACACCACAGTATTTCAAAGATGGAAACTGGAATGATGTCTGGTTTGACGATCAGGTTAAACCTGATGAGAACAAAGGTTTTATCAGGCTTGTCTCTGACGAGAAGAATCCGGTACCTGAGTATTATATTCATTTCACTCTTGCGAGATTTGAAAATGGCCGGTATAATACTCTTGAGTATGACTATAACAGAAAAATTACAAGTTTCAGGGATGAAATGGCTCTTCCTCCCGGTAATTATATGCTTGTTACAGGTAACAGGCTTGAAAACGGAGACGTCCTGTCCGGACTTTCATTTTTTAATCTCGCGGAGAATGAGCATAAAACAATTGAGATCAAACTAAGAAAAGAAAAAATTAAAAGGCAACCAACAGGAAAGGCAGATCTCAGGCAGTTGCTTGGAATGCTTGAAAAGCCTGTTAAGATAAATGATAAAGGAACCGTCATAATATGGATCGACCCCGACAGGGAGCCTACAAAACATATTTTCAATGATCTTGCCCAGTTAAAGAATGAATTTGATAACTGGGGAGGTGATTTTATTTTTCTGTCAGATCCTGCTGAAACAAAAACTGCTTTCAATCCGGCTGACTACAAGGGTTTTCCCAACAGATCCCTATTCGGGATTGACAATAACATGTCAGGTTTTCAAAATTATATAAAGACATTATCTGTAGATGATTTGCAGCTGCCCTTAGTTGTTTTATGTGATAAGGAGGGTAATATATTCTACAAATCATCAGGCTATAAAATAGGTGTAGGAGAAGATCTCCTGAGGAATATCAACCAGGAATAAGGATACAGGTTTGTTAATAACTGTTAATATTTGAAGCCAGAAAAGCAGTCTGCATCAAATCAAATTATTATATATTTGTTCTGTTTTGGTGATGCAATGAAAATGTTCATTGCACTTAAAAGGGAATGCGGTCAGAATCCGCAACAGTCCCCGCTGCTGTGATGCCCGATCGGAGAACGATGAGCGTCTGATGAAATACCTGCCACTGTGGTTTATGCTATGGGAAGGCTTCATCAGAACGGGATAAGTCAGAAGACCTACCATAAACAATTTATGTTCAGAGCTTTCGGGAAGAAAAGCAAAGAATCGGAACCTGATTCTTCTCCTTATTTTCCCGTTGTATTATTTGAGAACCAGTATATGGTTGTTTTAAATACCAATGAGTGAAATGGTTAGTTTTTAAAGACTTGCGTAATATTTTGCTTTATATAGTCCTGTTTGTTACCTGTGACCTTAATGCACAGACATTATTAAATAATGATACTGTAAAGATCGGAGAGGTTATTATTGAAAGAGTGAAGTATGGCTCTGAGTTGCCGGGATATAAAACCGAGCGGCTTGATTCTTCCATTTTATCAAAATATAGCCAGCTCACACTGGCGGATGTACTTGAAAACAGTCTTAATATTTCAGTTAAAAGCTATGGTATGGGAGGAACGGCAACGGCTGCCTTCAGGGGGACAGGTGCCGGTCATACTATAGTCGATTGGAATGGTATTGATATAGGAAACCCCATGTTGGGCCAATCAGATTTGTCACTAATTTCGTCTGGAATGAGCGATGGAATAACTGTTTATTATGGTGGCGCTTCTATGACCGTTGATAACGGTGGAATAGGTGGTATCATTAACCTGGTTACAGGACCTGACTGGAACCATGAGACTGATATGACTCTTAGTACCGGTACCGGAAGCTTCGGGAATTATTCGGGACTTATTAAATTTAAAAAGGGTACTGAAAATTTTCAGTCATCAACCAAAATATTCATGCAAAAAGCCGAGAATGACTTCAGG
>DATFLA010000104.1:0-2361 GCA_035268305.1 Bacteroidales bacterium
ATCATTGAAGAATTAGTGGAAGAAATAGATGAACCTGATATAATTAATTTGCTTAGCTGGTATCCAAACAGAAGCTCCTTGCAGCGATTCGGCTTTTTATTAGAAGAAATTGGTGATAAGGAAGAACACCAGGAAAAGATATTCGACCATCTGAAATCAAATAAATACTTCCCGGTTTTATTAAGTCCAAATTCACAACAAAAACCCGGATCGGTAAATAACAGATGGAAGGTGGATGTGAATATCAAACTTGAAGGTGATTTATGATTCCCAAACCCAACATAGCAAAATGGCAAATTCAGGCACCATGGAAGGAATTTGCACAGGTGGAGCAAGATTTAATTATCAGCAGGTTATTGGTTGAAATTTTTTCTGATGACTTTCTCAGAGAGCATCTTGCATTTAGAGGCGGCACAGCATTGCATAAATTGTATCTCCGGCCAGCTTCCCGATATTCGGAAGACATCGATTTAGTGCAGATTAGAGCAGGACCTATTAAGCCCATAATGCAGCAATTAGAAAAAGTAATTGACTTTTTTGAAGAAGACAGAAAGACTGTGGTGAGAGGGCATGGAACAAAGTTGCTTTATCGCTTTACTTCTGAATATGAAGAGATAAGAATGCGTCTGAAAGTAGAAATCAACTGTAAAGAGCATTTCAATGTTTTGGATTGGGTTGAATTTCCCTTTGAAGTAGTCAATGAATGGTACACTGGAGCGGCCAAAATCAGGACGTACAGCCTAAATGAATTGCTTGGTACTAAAATGAGAGCATTATACCAACGCAGTAAAGGAAGAGACTTATTTGATCTGGACTTTGCCCGATTACATATGCCTCTGGATATAAATAAAATCATTCATTGTTTTAAGGAGTACATCACCTTTGCAACAGGTAAAAATCCGCCAAGCAAAAAAGTGTTTTTAAAAAATATTGAAGAAAAGGAGAATGACCCCGGTTTCTCAGGAGATATGGAAGCAATACTTGGACGGGAATCAGTATACAATCAGGCGGCTGCCTTTGAATGGTTGAAGTCAGAAATCATTGAAAAAATAGAAGCCTGAAAGTAAGATAACGCTTTTCTGAATGTCTAAAAAGTATCGAAACGGTTTTTGGGGTAAACAAAATGCTCATTTTTTGAGGTCCTCTGATCTATAAATGATTCAAGATCAGGATATTGATGTCTAATAGTGTAATAGAATGCCTTAAAAAAGTTATAAAACACACTCCGCTACCGACCTCTAGAAACGCCATAAACCCGCTGATATTCAGCGGGTTTAGTTTTGTGTGCCATGCATGTTCTTTAATTATAGGGTGCAAGTCCCGAGCGGGCCGGGTTGGCAGGAACCGTTAGCTAAAGGCAAGGGTAGAATTGCGAGATTCCATCTGAAGGAAGCCGGAGGCAAAGATTAGCCCTGACGAACAGGAACAGGATATAAGGCCTACCGAGGGGGTAACCCTGCAATGGAAGGGGATGCCCGAAAGTCAACCGTAACCGAGGGTGGTAAATCCTGCAGGACTAATTGAAGGGGAAAGAACTTACCATGGGAGATCTCAACGCCGAAAGGGGTTGAGAAGTCAGCAGCGGGCATAGTACTTCGGAAGGAGGAAGGCCCAAATCTTTAAAGCAAGGAGCAGTTGCCAAGCAACAGAAAGAGCCATGCCAAAGACAGGAAAATATCAGGAGTCTCCGAGGGACCTCATTTTATGGGGTGAAGGGGATATTGATGGCCCGGCCGTTCGGGGAGTACGCATAAGAAAACCCAAAGGAGGGTACAGGCAGCCAGGTATCCCAACCTGCAAAGATCGACTGATCCAACAAGCGACCAGTCAGGTACTTAGCAGGAGATACGAGCCGGTATTCTCCACAAACAGCTACGGGTTCCGTCCCAGGCGCCTCAGAATTAAGCAATGTAAGAGAGCGAGTGGAATCATACGGTTCCTTTGTTCTCGTGGGGTTCCAATATGGAGAGCCTTGCTCATTGCTTCTTCGGGCAAAGGGTGGTACAGGATTGCTTGTTCACCCCCGGCCCATGAAGCGATGAATCTTGCTTGGTTCGAGGAAATTGGCTTATTTTGCCTTTACACGAACTATTGTTTAACCTTTAAAGAAACCGCCCAGTTCGGAGCACGTACGCTGGGTGGTGTGAGAGGGAGGTAAAATCAGCTTTTGCTGGTTTTATTCCCTACTCGATTTAAGAGATGACCATCGAAAAGCTTTATGAGGAATTCCTGGCATCGGGCATTATCTGCACTGATACCAGGAAGCATGTGAAAGATTCCATATTTTTTGCGCTGAAGGGAAAGAAATTCGACGGCAACCGGTTTGTCCGGGATGCCCTGCAGAAGGGATGCAGGATCGCC
>DATFLA010000105.1:0-7993 GCA_035268305.1 Bacteroidales bacterium
ATCAGTAATAATACATTGACTAATATCTTTTTGTAATCCATTTGAGTGTTAGATATTTTCTGAATTATGTATAATTAGCGGTTTAAAAAATTAAGATATAAGCCGGCTAATATCCAGATGGTACTGGTGATTCTGTGAATAAGTCTAAATATCAGGCGCCTGATAAATTGATGATTACTTAAGCACAGAGAATTTTTTAGTTTTCTACTTCAATAAATGAAGACATGTTGCTTTCAAATTTTTTAAGGAGTCCACTATTATTACTGTTGTTTATAAGAATCCCGGAATTTGAAACAATAGCAGTTGACAGATCAATATTGTTGATCAAAGCCTGGGCGTCAAATAATATGGATAGTGTTACAACACTGCCTGATTTAGCAACAATTCCACCATTTGCCAACGGAAGCTGAATTTGTTTGTTGAAAGCTGATTGGAGAACTACCGGTATATCGACTCCCTGATTATTTTTATATGTACCGGTTATGATTATAGAATTCCCGTTAAGGGAGGTATCATTACTAACAGTAAATGAAAAATCTACTTTTTTAAATATACCCGGGGAAACAGTTATATTATCAATATTAATATTCTGTCCTTTTAAATTGACAATATACGGTCCAGTAAGGTGTATATCGCCATTTTCAGATGTGCCTGCAGCGTTTGACTTATTTTCGGTATCAGAACCACCTTTGTTGTTGCCTTGCTGCTCCACATCATTTCCTGTATTTTCCTCCACTATGAGATCGGCAATACTTACTATTTCTGAATTTAATGTGAAGACTGAAGAGTTAGATGTCAGTGATTTTGTTACTGACGATGTTCCTGCGATCTTTGTTTTAGACATTGTTATTGCTAACTGGGATGTTTTTAAAAATGGAGATGTACTTTTTTTACAACCGGGAGTCATTAAAATGATCAGGCTGATCATTCCTGTTATACCTATATTTTCTACCTTTTTCATTTTTTATAAATTTTAGTTTAGAATTGAATAATCACCCGTGCACAGAAGATTTCAATTAATAAAGATTTGTATCTCACAAAATGGTTGGGTTGGATATCGATTTTGTTCAGGTTCGGTTACTTTAATTGAAATAATATCTGACACCGGCATTAATACTCCAGGCATAAGGGTACGATTTTACAGGAGCGATGTTGTTGAGAGAACTAAGGAGCATCCTGAATGAGGGATTAATAAGTACAGACAGTCTGTCTGTAATTTGCCTTTCGGATCCAAAGCCTATTTTCAGACTAATGCCGTACTTTTTTATGTTATTTACTCCTGATGATATGGCACTTGAGAAGTTCCCGTCATAATCTTCAGCCTGCCAATTCATGTTTTGCCCGGCAAGCATCTGAAAATCAATTCCTAAGTCAAGGAAGTAATTGCTTTTTATATAGATGTCAGCCATAAGGGGGATATTTATATAAGAAATATTAATAGATGACTTCAGAAAGGAATCATTTGAAAGGGAATCAGAAGATAAAAATTTTAAATCAACTGCACCGGATGAAGTATAAACATAAATTCCGTTAAAATTGTCACTGATAATATTTTTGGCTTCAGTTTTGAACTTATAGGAGTAAACAGAGTATAAAATTCCCGACTTTAAATATAATACGTCTCTTATCCTGACTCCAAAATTAACTCCTGTGGCATATGTTATTTCGGGTTTCTCTTTTTTGTTGAAATAAGGTTTGCCATAATCTGGCATGCTATATTTACTATTTGCAGTAAGCATTCTGTAGGATAATTCAGGCGCTGCATAGGCTTCTGCAAAAATTGAGTGTCCGGTTTGTTTTATCTTTTGTATTTTGTATGAATTTTTGTCATTCCTTTCTATTAGACTGTTTCTTTTCTTATAGTTATAAAAAAGAATGTCTGAAATTTTTTCGGTTACAACCATTCTTAAGTTCTGTTTTGTTTTATCAGTAATATATATGGTGCTATCCGGGGATTGTCGTTCAGGGCTGCAATAGCAGGTTTTTCTCAACTGCTCATTTTTAACTCCGGTCTTTTCGATAGTAATGCTTTTAATTTTTTCAGATATATTTTTGTTTTGATCTCTGAGTTTGCGTAGACTTTTATTATAATTGTTTTTACTGACAGAATCTTTAATTATATTTTGTTGTGATATCTCTGAGTCAGATATTACATAGTTTTTCTTCTTTAAAACTGTCCCCCTGGCTATAATTTCTGGCTCGGCCAGTTTGTGGGGATCTCTTATATCCCTGTTAATAGCAAGCATAACAACAATCCCGGTGATAGCTGCAGCAATTGAGACGATAACAAATCTTTTGTATTTGATTATTCTCACATGATGATTTAACCCGACATTATGAAGTCTTGAGTCAATCTTTTCCCAAAGAATATCATCCGGATTTATTTTATGATTTTCATAAAGCTTTCTAAAAGCATCATCAAATTCCTGTTGTGAACTTCCTCCGGTCATATCACCTGATTAATTTTATTTGTTCAAGTTTTAAAATCTTTTTTTGAAGAGTTTTTCTGGCATCATGCAGGTTTGACTTAGAAGTGCCTATTGATATATTGAGCATCAGTGATATTTCTTTATGACTAAAACCATCAATTGCATACATATTAAATACTATTCGCATTTTATCCGGCAATTTCTGAATGAGATGTGTGATTTCCATTGTTGACAGTTTATTTAAAAGATCTGTGTTGGCAGGAACAGAACTGTCCAGTACTGACAAATCATCAACCAGATATAGGTTTTTCCGTCTTTTATATAGTTTTAATGCTTCATTAACAAAGACTTTTTTCATCCACCATTCAATTGATTCATTTTTCTTTATCTGTTTCAGGTTTTCAAATACTTTAAGAAAACCTTCCTGGAAAATATCTTCAGCGTCGATTTTTGTTTTTGCATACCTATGGCAGATACTCAACATTTTTGGAGCAAAGCGTTCATAAAGCTCTTTCCTGGCGTCAGTATCATTTCTGACACAACTCCTTATTAAATCACCGGTATCCAGATAACCTGTCGTCAAAATTGTATCAGTTATAAGATTGATAAAGGAGGAAAAGGTTGGGTTGGGACGCTGGAATATTATATAGGACTTAACCTTTTTTACAAATCATAATTCAGTAATAGGCACAGTTATAGTAAAAACTCTCTGAACTAAATGTCTTTAAGATTTAGCTTAAGGAGGATTATGTAAGAATGAGGTTTTAATAATGAAAGAAGCAAAGTACCTGATACATCAGAATCCTGATCAGGTACTTTGGAAGGAATCAGCAGTTAACCGGTTGGTTTAAGACAACCAACTGACCGGATCTCAGTCATTGTCTTCATCCTTCTCGGAGTTAAGCTGCTCCTTCTTAAGTATTTTGCCATTTGAATCAACAACTACCTCAACAGCAGATTCTCCTTTTTTAAGGACAATTTCAAATCCTTTCATTTCAGGATTTTCAACTATTGCGATTTCCCCTTTTTTGTAACCTGGATATTCTCTGGCGAGTGTTTCTGTGACCGAAGAAGGAAGATCACGGGCACTTATTTCTGTTTCTGTTTCCAGCCATTTGCCGGAGTTGTCGTATGCAGCCGACATCTCTTTTCCGTTCATTTTGAATTCAGCCTCCCATTCATTAGCTGATTCATGGTCCCATTTCACTGCTGAAGCTGAAGTATATTTCCCATTGAATGCTTTAAGTACCTGATCAGGTGCCTTTTTCTGTGCTGTGGCACACATGCTTAAGCCGGATGCCAGGATTGCCACGATAATTAAATTTCTCATAACTGTTCGATTTAAAATTATTATTACCGTACAAACCTAGTAAGCGATTCTGTAAAGATTTTGGAGTCAGAATGAAACAATGAAATTATTCCTGCCGTTTTCATATATGTATCTTACTTCCCAGTTGTTAACCGAACATATTTCTTTTACTATTGACAGCCCCAGACCGTGAGTTGAAGAAGATTTATCTCCTTTGAAAAACCTGTCAAATATTTTCTCCGTATCGAAAGCCGGTGCCGGGCCGCTGTTTGAAATGATCATTTCATTTTCGTCTAGTATAATTTCAATAGTGGCATGGCTGGCACTGTGTCTGAAAGCATTTGTAAGCAGGTTCATTATTAGCGATTCGAAAAGAAATGTATTTGTCTCTATATTGACACCCGGCTTAATATCTTCCTCGATTGTGAATTGTTTCTCACTGTAACTTTCTGACAGTATAATTATTTTTTCTTCAGTGATAACGGATATATTCACAATTTGTCTGTCAGGAAACTGATCATTGGAAATTTTTGTTAGCAGCAGCAAGGTTTGAGCAAGCCTCGACACTCTGATAGTCTGGGTATATGCGGAGCTAATAAGTTCATAATGCTCACTTTTAAGATCATTCAGTTGCATAAGTGTCTCAAGTTTTGACTGAATAATAGCAAGGGGGGTCTGTAATTCATGAGAAGCATCACCTGTGAAGCGCTTAAGCATCCGGTAGTCGGATATTATTTTCCCTGTGAGTATTTCCAGATCACTTTTCAGCTCGATAAACTCTTCGAGGTTCCCTGCAGGGGAGAAGGTGAACCCGGGATCATTATAGGAAAATCTCTTCAGATCGGCGAGTATCCTGTAAAAAGGTCTCCATATCCTGAGTGATAACTTCCTGTTTGCAAGGTAGAGGCTCAGTAACAGCAGGATAAGAACAACACCTGTTACAAATGCTATTGTTATAGCAAGATCGCTGTTTTCAGGAAGAGTATCTCTTGCAGTGATAAGATAGGTCTTACCGTTAGCGGATATTACCCTTCTTATCTGCCGGAATGGAATACTCTCCTGTTCATCTCTGTCAAAAATAAGAGTATCTGATATCCGGTCTTCTGCATTTGTCCTTCCTGTAGTCTCTTTTACTTCTATATACGGGAAATAGGAAGGTAAGATATTCTTTTCAGTAATTGTCCGGCTCACCGCATCTATATCTGACAAAAGATTCTCATTCAGGGCTCTTCTGAAGATATACGACAGGGCAAAATATACAATTGCACCTGATATTATTAAGGCCAGGAGTGAAATCCTGAAGTATGTTCTCCCTGTTTTTTCAATAAGTTTCATTCATCGGTAAATTTATAACCTATGCCATAGATATTATGTATATAGTTCTTGCCGTTTACTTTTTCAATCTTTTTCCTCAGGTTTTTTATATGGCTGTATATGAAGTCGAAATTATCGGCATAGGATATGTTATCGCCCCAAACGTGTTCTGCAAGTGCATCGCGCGTTATAACCCTGTTGCGGTTCACAATCATGTAAACAAGGATATCATACTCTTTCCTTGTCAGTTCTGCTTTTTGTCCGTTTATATAAACGCTTCCGGAGTCGGTGTCTATAATAATATCATTGAATATTAATTCATTGCTTACATCAAAATGACGTCTTCTCAACAGCGATCTGATTCTTGAGTTTAATTCGGCCAGGTGAAACGGTTTAGTTATATAGTCGTCGGCACCCATGTCAAGGCCTGTTATTTTATCCTCAAGTGAGTCCCGTGCCGAAAGGATCAGTAAGCCGGCCTGTTTATTCCTTTCTCTTATAAGCTCTATCAGGTCGAGCCCGTTGCCTCCGGGAAGGGTCAGATCAAGGATAATCAGATCGTAGTTGAATACTGAAAGGCAGTCTTCAGCAGCAAAATAGGAGTCAGCCGTTTCACACATATAGTTTTCCGACTCGAGGTATTTTTTTATTGTCACGAGAAGCTCTTTCTCATCTTCAATAATAAGTATTTTCATATTATATTTTGAAAGGGACAAACTTAGCAGTTGATTCTGGATAGATTCTGTAATTATCGCATATCAGATTGCCATGTTGCATCCGGAACATGTTGATGTACTCCGAGGGAGCCGCTCCACCGGCTTTTTATTCAACAGGTGGATGGTCTTGTTCAGTGGCAAACCTGATTATGAAACAGGTACCTTCGTCAATTCTGCTTTCAACATGGATATCACCATTATTCAGTCGCACCAGATCGTAGCACAGCTTGAGTCCGAGTCCCGTCCCTTTTTCATTTTCGGTACCCGGCGTGCTTTCTATTTCTGAGGAAGTGAAAAGGGTCTTTTGTTTTTCCTCGGGGATGCCCACACCATTATCGCAAATTTTCAGAACAACACCTTCTCCGTTCCTTGACTTATCCTTTAGAAGGATACTTATTCTTCCTCCCCTCGGTGTGTATTTAACTGCATTTGACAGGAGATTCCTTATGATAATATCGAGAAGATCCTTATCGATGTAAGCTATTGTGTTTCCTATCTGGGTGAAATTAACTGCTATATCTTTTTTATCTGCCGTCTCCTTGAAGATGCTGAGGTTTGTAAGGATAATATCGGCAAGGTCGCGTTTCTCAGGAGAATACTTTATCTTGTCTTCCTGTCCTCGTCCCCATACAAGCATATTTTCAAGAAGACTGATAACAAGTTGCGCATATTCAATACTAGAGTTGGCAAAAGTATCGTATTGTTCCCTGTATTCCTTTTCCTTGAGAAGGTTAAGCATATACAGGATATTTACAACCGGGCTTCTCAGGTCGTGAGCAATTACGGAGAATATCCTGTTCTTTAATTGTATTGTGTCAGAGAGTTTCTTATTTTGCGAAGCAATCATCTTGTTCTGCTTCTCTATTTCTTCCGTTCTGCTCTTCAGCTCACTTGTTCTTTCATTGATAAGCCGTTCCAGGTTTCTGTTCATATAAGCAAGATCCTGCTGGAGCCTCTCTTTCTCGTGGAAAGCTTCAACCCACCTGTAAATAAGCAGGGCTGCCTGGATAAAGACAAAGATGACAATAACATATGTGAGTATATATGCCGTGGTTGCTGTCGAATTGCCAAGAGCCAGGTTGATATCATGCAAACCGCCGGCAAGTAAAAGAATAAAGGCAAAGAAATAGACAAAGTCTGTCCTGTTTCCCTTCAGAATACCTGCAAAACTCTTATAGAATAAATAGGCCAGTATCAGCAGCATGCAGGGATAGTATGCAAAGGTAGTGTAGCTGAAAATACTTACCGGAAGAAATATTGTTAATATAATGGCAACAATGAAGGTAACAGTATATATCCACGAGAGTATTCTAATAAAAAGTGAAGGATAAAGATTAACAACGAACCACGACCATCCCAGGATCACAATGAAAAGCCCGATGTATTCAAATCTGACAATCCATTCCCAGCCGATATTAAAGATGTTAAGTATGAGATAATGTGATGTAAAAAGAGGTCTGATGGCGAGACCCAGTGTTGTGACACTGAAAAAAACCATCGCCTTTTCCTTCGGATAAATTAGAAAGAAGAACAGAAAGAAAAGTGAAAATCCTATCAGAAAGCTTATTACAGCCCAGTCGGAAGCCCACGAATTTGCAAGGCTTTTTTGTACCTCACTGAAGGTGCCGAGCTTGAGTGGTAGCCAGAAGCCACCCCTTCGGTGATTAAAATTAGCAACATCAATAATGAATGTAAGAGTGTCGGAAGTAGGTTCTATCCTGAAAAAGTTCCGCCTGTATTCAGGCTTTGATTCTTCAGCCGACTTTCCCGGTTTACCATTGCCGGCCATCAGTTTCCCGTTCAGGTAGAGCTCATAGGATGAGTCAAAAACAGGCACGTCAACACCAAGAGCATGCCTGTATCCTTTGGGAAGTAAAACCTTTAAGCGGTAAGTGGCATAGCCGAACTTGCCGGTACTGATACTGTCCTGTGGGTAATCGACCCAGTAAGAAGGAACCTTGCCATAATAATCGGGTTTGTAACTGTTTTTCTCAAAATCGCTCGGGGTAAGCATCTTATTCCAGTAAAATTCCCATTCACCATTCAGGTGCACGATAAAATGATCGGGATCAGACGGATGCCGAAGATCGAAGACCCCCTTCACTGCCATGGGTATATCTTTCCTGGCAATTGCAGATAAAGTTGTGAGAGATAAAAATATAATCAGGAAAAAACTCCTCTTTTTCATCATATTACTGTGTCGGAAGCAAAAATAAGCATAATTT
>DATFLA010000106.1:0-2235 GCA_035268305.1 Bacteroidales bacterium
CAAGATTATCATATCTTAAAAATGCTGACCAGTTAAGGGCTCATCCCTATTTCTGGTCGACTCTCATTATTTATGGTGATAACTCTCCATTATATACCGCCGGGTCACTTGTCATGGGATGTGTAATAATAATATTATTGCTGGCTACAGGTTTGTATTTTTATTTCAGGAAACGCAGGTATTCCTGATATTCCGGGTCCTGCTTTACAAGTTCAATAAGTGATTCTTTTGAAAGATATTTTTTCCTTCTTGCATAAACTTCGCTTTTCAGGTTCATTCTCAGTGCTATGTCGGTATATGAAATTCCTTCAGAATAGAGATTCAGTATCTCCTGCTGATCGGTCTTAAGCTTCCGGAAGGCCCGGCTGACTATTTTTTCGAGAATGGGATCTTCCAGTTCATCGTCATCCTCCATGGGCTGATCAATGTCAATCTCCTCCATCCTTCGGTTTTTTCTCAATAGTGAATTCCATACATTTTTTGCTATTCCAAAGAAATAGCCTTTGAGATCAGATGTCAGATCAAGCTTATTCTCAGTTATTTGTTTATATAAAACAATTATTGCATCCTGGAAAACATCAGATACATCCGCTGCTGACCCGCTGTTTTTGTATACATAATCCCGTACTGATTGCAGGTAGTTGTCATACAGCCAGTTAAGGATTTTGTCATCCTGCCTTCGAAGTCCCTCAATGATGCTTATATCTGAATATTTCTTAAACAACTTTTTGTGTTTAGAATTTTTCTTTAGCAAATATACTATTTATGATATCCAAAATCATTACCATGATAAGCGTGATTGATTTTGTTTGAATCCCTGACATGTCTTAACCAAAATATATATCTTTACTTACAGATAAACCTAATTTCTATACCTGCGAATGTCTTTCCCTTTTGTAAAACAGCCGGATGCGATGGATTGCGGACCATCATGCCTGAAGATGGTTGCAGGCTTTTATGGAAAGACCTTTTCACTTGAGTCACTGAGGAAGAAATGTTATATAACAAGGGAGGGTGTTTCATTCCTTGGATTATCTGAAGCTGCAGATGCCATTGGTTTTAAGACCATTGGTGTTAAAATAGCATTCGATATGCTTCGAGATAACGTTCCTCTTCCATGTATTGTTCACTGGAGACAAAAACATTTCATCGTTGTTTACAAAATAAAGAAAGGGAAAATTTGGGTGGCAGATCCTGCAGTCGGTCTCATTACATATTCGGAGGAGGAATTTATTAAAAACTGGGGATCAACTGTCTCCGATGGCAAGCCTGCAGGGCTTGTGCTGATTGCCGAACCCACACCGGCACTTTATGAAAATGCTGATGAGCACGAAAACACAAGCGGATTCAGGTTCCTGTTCAAGTATTTCAGGCTCTATCGAAGATATGTTTTCCAGCTTGTTCTTGGATTGATTATAGGAAGCGGTATACAGCTGATAATACCCTTCCTTACCCAGTCAATTATAGATATCGGACTTAATAATAATGACCTGGGATTCATATACCTTATTTTATTTGCGCAGCTTGCCCTTGTTGTTGGCAGGATGTCAGTAGAGTTCATCAGAGGCTGGCTTTTACTGCATATCGGATCAAGAGTTAATGTAGCAGTAATATCGGGTTTCCTCCAGAAGCTGATGTCTCTTCCCGTTGCCTTTTTTGATACAAAACTGACAGGTGATATCCTGCAGAGGATTGAAGACAATAACAGGATTGAGGAGTTTCTTACGTCTGCGAGTCTTAATATCCTCTTCTCATTTTTTAATCTCTTTGTCTTCGGTATTGTACTGGCGATTTACAGCATTAAGATATTATTGATTTTCATTACAGGGTCGGTCCTTTATATTGCATGGGTATCGTTGTTCATGAAGTCAAGGGCAAGGCTTGACCACCAACGGTTCAAACAGATGTCGGAGTCGGGCAGTAAGCTGATTAACATGGTTAACGGAATGCAGGAGATTAAGCTTACTCAAAGTGAACTGAGTATGAGATGGGACTGGGAGAAGCTGCAGGCCAGGCTGTTTAAACTCAAGGTAAAGGGACTTAGTATCATACAGTACCAGTCGGCAGGAGCGACCTTTATAAATGAAGTGACAAATATCCTGATTACAGTTGTTGCAGCAACTGCTGTGTTAAAAGGTAACATAACACTTGGTATGATGCTCGCTGTTCAGTTTATAATTGGACAGCTTAATGTGCCTGTCAGCCAGATTATTGGTTTTTTCAGGATGTCGCAGG
>DATFLA010000107.1:0-3260 GCA_035268305.1 Bacteroidales bacterium
CTCCTTTAGTCCGAATTCAGGAATGGCAATAAAATATTTCAATTTTATTTGAAAAAGTGTAGCTTTCGGAAAGTTTTTTCCGAAAGCTATCTTTTTAAATTTTATTTAAATGAATTAAAATCGAAAATAAATTATGAACCACAATCTGATCAAATCAATCATTTTTATTGCCGGGTTGTTTTTGTTTGGTTGCAGTCCGCAAAAAAAAGAAGAAAACCAGCGGCCCAACATCATTTACATTATGAGCGATGATCATGCCTACCAGGCAATAAGTGCATATGGCGGCATGCTGGCGAAGGTTGCTCCAACACCCAATATTGACAGGATCGCAGCAAACGGTATGATATTTAACCGCTGCTATGTAACCAATTCACTAAGCGGGCCTTCCAGGGCAACAATACTCACCGGACTGTACAGCCATATGAACGGCTTCAGGGACAATTTCGGAAATGTCAGGTTTGACAGTACACTAACCACTTTTCCAAAAGTCCTTCATAAAGCAGGTTACCAGACTGCTATGATTGGTAAATGGCATCTGGTCTCCCAACCAACTGGATTTGACTACTGGGATATATTGCCCGGACAGGGTGTTTATTATAACCCCGAATTTATTGACTCTGCCGGACGGCATCCTAATAACGGGTATGTTACTGAGATAATTACACAGAAGACTCTTAAATACCTTGATAAAGTAAAGAATTCCGGAAAGCCCTTTATGATAATGATGCATCATAAGGCGCCTCACAGAAACTGGCAACCCGGACCAAATGAACTGGGGATGTATGATAATACTGTATTCCCTCAGCCATGTACTCTTTTTGATGATTATTCGAACAGGGGACCGGCTGAACATAACCAGAATATGACAATTTCAAAAACAATGACGCTCGACAGGGACCTGAAACTCACATCTGATCCACAGAGAGGTTTCGATTCGGTTCAACAGGCAAACTGGAATAAGGAATACCTTCCAAAACTTGAGAAATTCAACAAGCTCGACCTGTCGGGCACTCCACTTACGCAGTATAAATACCAGCGATACCTGGAAGATTACCTTGCATGCATTGCAGCCGTAGATAAAAGTGTGGGTGCAGTACTTGACTATCTTAAAGAGAACGGACTGGATAAAAACACCATAGTTATTTACACAGCCGACCAGGGCTTCTACATGGGAGAACACGGCTGGTTTGATAAACGCTGGATGTTTAAAGAATCACTGAGGACTCCTTTACTTATCGAATGGCCCGGCGTAACAGAACCAGGGAGTGTTAATAATGACATGGTCTCTAATCTCGATTTCGCCGAGACATTTATTGATGCTGCCGGCCTTGAAATACCTTCAGAAATGCAGGGCCAGAGCTTCCTTCCTCTCCTGAAAGGACAGAAGCAGCCTTACCCCCGTACAGAGTTTTATTATCATTATTATGAAGCTCCGAGCGAACATTATGTTCCAAGACATTATGGAATAACAACTGATCGTTACAAACTCATTCATTTCTACTATAACCTGGAAAACAATATAGATGACTGGGAGTTATTCGATATCAAAAAGGATCCTAATGAACTCGTTAATGTCTATAATAACCCGGAATACAGCTCAGTAAGGGATAGTATGCATATTGCACTTGATAATTTAATGGCCAAATATAAGGACAGCTATGCTCTGGCTATGAAATACGTCCAGGAAACTATTGATCATCCACCTTTCTTATACTGGCTTCAAAGAAACAGGATGAGGCCGCCAATGAGAAGGCCGGACCAAAATAATACTCAAAAGTCTGCACAGCAGGCCCACCAATAGGTTCGAAGGAAATACTACGCAACAAAAAACACAGGTATAAATTGCATATTCAGAAGTATCAGGATCAATGAGGGTGACTCAAAAATAATTTTTAACCACAAAGTCTCACTAAGGATACACAAAGGATACAAAGACAATGTATTGTAAATAATCACAATGTGTCCTCCGTGAATCCGGATAGCTATCGGTACCTTCGTGTTCTACGTGGTTAATAACTTCTTTCTTTTGAGACACCCTCCTTTCAATGTTCTTATCGGGTGAAATTTGTAAGTAATAACCTTCCCACTCATGTATATCCAATTAAGAATCCAATGAAATTTTCAAAAAATGAAACATTTTAATTACCTAATAACATCACTTGCACTGGCAAGCTGTGCCAGTCCACTGAAAGCACATCCTGAACCTCTGAAAAATACTGAGGACGATAAAAGACCAATAAATATTGTATTTATCCTGTCAGATGACCATAGATACGATTATATGAGTTTCCTGGGAACGGTACCATGGCTGAAAACACCAAATATGGATCGCATGGCATCCGAAGGTGTATATATAAAAAATGCTTTTGTGACGACATCGCTCAGTTCACCTAGTCGTGCCAGCATCCTCACAGGCTTATACTCCCATACACATAAGGTGGTTGATAACGCAGCTCCGCTTCCGGAAGGTCTTACATTCTTCCCTTCATATCTCAGGAAAGCCGGTTATAAAACAAGCTTCTTCGGGAAATGGCATATGGGTAATGAATCCGGCCAACCTGAGCCCGGTTTTGATCATTGGGAAGCTTTCAGGGGACAGGGTGATTATTACAACCCGAGAATCAATACCGATGGCAAATGGATTCAATATAAGGACAGTACATACGTGACTGACCTTCTGACAGATCATGCAATAAGTTTCATGAAAGAACAGGTTAAAGCAAATAAACCGTTTTTTGTCTATCTCTCTCATAAAGGAGTACATGGTTTTTATTATCCTGCAAAAAGGCATAAAGGAATGTATAAAGGTTGTGAAGCGATTATTCCTGACAATTACAAATCGCCCTATTATGGATTAACAAGCCTCCCTTCCATAGATCCAAAAACAGGAAAACCGGCAACAGGCAAAGCATTCTATGGTGAAGAAATGCACCCTAACTGGGTCAAAAATCAGAGGGAGAGCTGGCATGGTGTTGATTATGCTTACCACGGAAGAGACTGGAAAAAAGAAGTAATTAACTATTGTGAAACACTGATGTCAGTTGATGAAAGTATAGGGTCAGTTCTTGAATATTTGAAAGATGCAGGAATTGATAAAAACACAGTTGTAATATATATGGGTGACAATGGTTTTGCCTGGGGCGAACACGGATTAATAGATAAACGTCAGTTTTACGAGGAATCAGTCAGGGTCCCTATGCTGGCACGGGGGCCGGGACTTTTTCAAGGAGGACGGGTAATTGAAAAAATGATTCAGAATA
>DATFLA010000108.1:0-3353 GCA_035268305.1 Bacteroidales bacterium
ATCTCCGAATAAGATAGGGAAAGAGGGCATCCAGCCACTCTGCTCATACATCCTCACATACGACTCAATTTTAACACCCTCTGTTACCGGGTTTAACATCGCCTGAAGCGGATGTGAGGCCCTGTAGGTATCCCACATCCAATCGTCGGCATAAAAGGGAACTCCGTTATCTGAATGGATGGTATCGTCATAACCGCTGTAATATTTCCCATCTTCGGATATATTAACCATCCTTTCATAATTACGGTACAGGGCCGTATAAAAGACAGTTTTCTGATCCTTTGATCCACCCTTTACTTCTATTTTCCCGAGCGCTTCATTCCATGCCTCCCTCCCCTTTTGTTCCAGGCCAGTAAAATCCCATGCAGGGATTTCTTCAGCTAGATTCTTCCGGGCCTGTTCCTGACTGACAAAAGAGACGCTGTACTTTACATCGAGATTCCCGCCGGCAGGCAGATCGAAGGTAAGTGCTGCGACAGGTGTTTTACTTTTTATATCCCTGTCATCTTCCATCCTGTGGCCATTATCATTGTACACTGTGTCAGATATAAACTGTTTATCAGTTAAAATGGAAAAAAAGACCTTCACCTTGCCATGGTAAACTTCATAACCTTCAACAGTATTATTATCAACTATCTTTAAACGTCCCTTGTTGGAAAGGGCCACCATCAGGTTCTTCTGGTCATCCCTGTTCCATCTTATGCGATAAAATGCTGATCTCCGGGCAACAGCAAGCTCCATGTTTATATCCGGATCTTTAAGCCATACCGAATAGAAATAGGGTTTCTTAACTTCAAAATCGTGGTTATAGCTGCTTTGCCAATCTGCAGGTCTGAAAGACACTTTGCCGGCAGCAGGCATAAGCAAACCCGCCGTTCCGTTCCTGTGACCGCACAATATAAACGGGAAACCGTCTACTCTTTCAGGAAGATAACTACCTGGTGTCCTGTAGACCCTCATCATCCCGTCAGGAAGATCCACAAGAGGAACAGTGGTCTCCAGGAGCGGACTCATGCCTCCAATATCCGGATTGACAAAGTCGACCGGCTCCGTGTTTTCATTTCCACATGATGATAATAAAAAACACAAAACCGGCACAATGAAAATTCTGAATTTCATTATTCGCTTTTTAGCAGATTGATTTACCTTGTCCAGTTAACTTCTGCAGATTTCACATCCCTTGAGTTAGTGCCAATGTATATATCAAATACTCCGGGCTCCCATACATTATTCAGTTCGCTGTTATAAAAACTGAGATTCCGGGTCGTTATCTCAAAACTGACATCTTTCTTTTCACCCGGTTCAAGTAATATCTTTTTAAAATTCTTAAGCTCTTTTACCGGACGTGATATAGAGGCCACCGGGTCCCTTATATAAAGCTGTACTATCTCTTCGCCGGCTACTTTACCTGTATTTGTAACAGTAACTGTTGCGGTAAGCTTTTCATCTCCTTTAAGTTCCGGTTTATCAAGCCTGATATCTCCGTAACTGAAGGTGGTATAGCTCAGGCCGTAACCAAAGGGGTAAACAGGATCGTTGGGGATATCAAGATATTTGGAGGTAAATTTATTTTTCGGATCCATTGGCCTTCCAGTATTCAGATGATTATAATACAATGGTATCTGGCCCACACTCATAGGGAATGTTGTTGTGAGCTTACCTGAAGGATTGTAATCTCCGTACAATACGGCAGCAATAGCATTTCCTGCTTCTGTTCCTCCTGCCCAGGCTTCCAGGATAGAACTGACATGTTCATTCTCCCAGGGTAGTGTCATTGGTCTTCCGTTTATCAGGACAAGTACCACAGGTTTCCCTGTTTTCAATAATTCTTTAAGCAGGTTTTCCTGTACTTTTTGCAGACCAATAGCAGACATACTTGATGCTTCTCCCGACCAAGCTGATGGTTCTCCCAGGGCAGCCACAACTACATCAGCTTTTTTAGCTGTTGCTATGGCATCCGCTAGCATGGCATCGGCACCCGTCTTCTTTTCATCACTGTTATTGCCGCCCTGAAGCCCGAGAGGACTTGTTGTTTTTCCAAGCATGGGGTTGTCGGTAAACTCCGAACCCTTTGAATAGATTACATTTACACCTGATCCACCAATATTCTTAAGACCTTCTACGACAGTAGAAATGGTATTACGGTCACCTCCCATAGCCCATGTACCTATCATATCAGCCTTGTCATTACCGAGGGGACCAATAACGGCTATTGTCCCCGACTTTTTCAATGGCAGTATATTACCATCATTTTTAAGTAGTACCATCGATCTCTCTGCCACCTCTCTTGCTGTCTTGATATTTTCCGGGGTCATCACATCTTCTTTAGCTCTTTTCTCATCGAAATAACGATAAGGATCGTCAAACAATCCCAGCTTATACTTGGCTTCAAGGACCCTCCGGCAAGCCTGGTTTATTTCATCCATTGTTACTTTTCCCTCATCAAGAGATTTCTTCAGGGTAGTTAAAAAACCTTCTCCTACCATATCCATATCTGTTCCGGCTTTCAATGCAAGGGCCGATACTTCCTGCAGATCGCCCATTCCATGATTTATCATCTCGTTTGTAGCTGTATAATCTGTAACAACAAAGCCCCTGAATCCCCACTGGTTGCGCAACAGTTCGGTTAAAAGCCAGTGATTACCTGTTGAAGGTATATAATCCACAACATTGAATGATGTCATTACGCTGCCTGCACCGGCATCAACTGCAGCCTTATAGGGTGGAAGATAAAAGTTATACATTGCCAGTTTGCTCATATCAACTGTATTGTAATCACGTCCGCCTTCTGCTGCTCCGTAAAGGGCAAAATGCTTAACACATGCCATCATTGTATTATTTTTAGTAAGGTCATCACCCTGGTATCCCCGTACATATGCACGGGCTATCAGTGATCCAAGCCACGGATCCTCTCCAGCCCCTTCTGCAATCCTTCCCCAACGCGGATCACGTGCAATATCGACCATGGGAGAATATGTCCAGGCAATACCATTGGCTGTAGCTTCCTGTGCAGCGATACGCGCATATTTCTGAATAAGCGATACATCCCACATACAACTCATCGCCAGAGGAATAGGAAAAACGGTTCTGAAACCGTGAATCACATCCATACCGAACAATATAGGAATATGATGAGGTGAGTCCTTTACGGCAATCTCCTGGGAAGCCTTCATGGCTGCAATGGAGAACCCGTTAAGCATGCCACCTATCTGACCGGCTTTAATTTTCTGCTGGGTCTTGTCATTAACAGCTGTTCCTGTAACAAAACCACCGGCTGTAATTAGATTAAGCTGACCAATCTTTTCTTCCAATGTCATTTTCCCCATGAGATCGTCGATGAATTTATTCATTTT
>DATFLA010000109.1:0-3105 GCA_035268305.1 Bacteroidales bacterium
ACTATAACTGATATTGAGGGCAATTCATATTACACCGTTACAATAAATAATCAGGTCTGGATGGCTGAAAATCTTAATACCAGAACTTTTAATAATGGAGATCCCATACCTACAACAACTCCCGCTGATCTTGATATATCCGGGGAAAATTCTCCTGAGTACCAATGGTCATATGCCGGAGATGAAGCTAATGCGGAGGTATATGGAAGATTATATACTTATTATACTGTTGCTGATACTCGAGGTGTCTGTCCCACCGGATGGCATGTCCCGACGAATAATGATATAATAAGTCTGCGTGACTTCCTGGGAGGATATCTTATTTGTGGAGGCAAGTTAAAAGAAGCCGGGACGTCTCACTGGATGTTACCAAATACCGGAGCAACAAATGAAACCGGATTTACCGGCATCCCGGGTGGTATAAGATTCTCCAGCGGCCAATATGCAGCGATTTACGGGACGGGTCAATGGTGGACATCCACGGAGGACCTTTCGACTCCGGATACAGATAATGCTTATTCGGTAAATTTAGCCTCCCAGGTTATAGTTTTTGGAGTAGGAGGGAGTAGCAGTAAATCACATGGATTTTCAGTCAGGTGCCTTAAAGACTGATATCTGATGATTCCATTCCGGATGGTTTTTAAATAACCAGCAAAGAACAAAAAAAGGCCGTCTCATTTCTTATTGAGACGGCCTTTTGTGTTTATATGGTAATACCGGATCATATTGTTGCCATACAAAATCCAATGTTAATAGGATCTTTGTCCTTTATAGACAGTGGCGTTATAGACTGCTTTTACCTTTCCATCATAAGTCAACTGCCCTCTTGTCAAACCCGTTATTGTTGCAGTGGCATTATTATCCGCACCTATATTCATTAGTACGTCATATGTTCCGATATTTGTTGTTACTGTGAATCTTACTGTATAATAAAGATGTTTCAAATTTTTAGTAATCTTCCATGAATTGATACTTCCTTCTGCAGTAACACCACCAACTCCGTTATAACCCAGTCCTACATTATGACCTGTCTGTAATATTACATTATCAGGTTCGATTTTAATGAAGTTCAGAGATGAAGTGACTGGTATTCTTACTCCGTACTGGTTACTCAGAAAATCTGCTTCCAGTACAATGCTTTTTCTTTGAAGCAAGGTGTCAATAGCCTGGAAATTGGCATATAACTGTGCCTTCCTTGCTTCCTTCTGTTCCTGTCTTGTCAATTGTGTATCCTGGGCATTAACTTTTGCCGGAGTCCAGAAACAAACCATACTCAGGAACAATACTACCGTGTAAAACCTTAATTTTTTCATGACCTTAAATTTTTTAATCATAATAGAAACTGCAAATTATATGCCAGCATACAGTATGATTTGTTTTTTAAAATATCTTTAACATTACATTAACTCATTGATAGTCATTGCTAAGTGTCGATATTGTTATTTCAGGGTGCACAATACTGTTTCAGGGCTCCCTTTTAACCTCAGGACCAGCCCCGGTTATATGTCCGACTGTGACCTGTAATAGCTGGCTCTGCAGTTAAGTTTCCCTGACTGTTGAGACGCCAAACACAACTCTTAAGCTGTTTGGCTATTATTAACAAATTATTTTGGAAATACTGTTACACCTGCTACCAGCTGACAAATTATCCGGTTTTTGTCATCATTCAGCATCCCTGATACACCTGATACTGAAGCCGTAAGTCTTCTTCCTGTGCCCGAATGATGCAGATGTGTTACCATAATAGAGTCCCAGGAACCATTGTTCTGCACTACCCGTTGCCGTAGCTGACCATATGGCTGTATAGTCTAGTTCCGATGAAAATGTTCCCTGGAAATAGCGTACACCTGCCCCGGTAGCACTGAATCCGCTTTTATTGTCGGCACCGGTATTGGGCTCGTTCCAGTGCAGGGTGCCTGCTTCCTTCAGCATCCCTCCTGCATCAAGGGAATCTCCCAGGTATGTTACTAGCACCTGCCATTCTTCCTTTGATGGGACATGCCATCCTGCAGGACATATCCTGCTGCTGTCGGTTGTATATGCATTATAAAGGGCTCCGTATATATCCTTATTAGCGGGATCATTGTTATACCAGCAGTATCCCGGACCTGTTAGAGTCTGCCATGTTGTTGAATCAGCAGCCAGTGTTACAGGTGTTCCGTCATTTAGTACTGTTGACCTCAGGTTTTCTGCCATCCATACCTGTTCCCCAATACGGACTGTTCTATAAGTATTGCCTTCATAGTCGGTAATATCTCCTGTACCGCTATCCGTCTTACTGCAGCCTGCAAAAAACGCCATTACTGCAATCACAAAAAGATATGAAGCCTTTTTTAAGGTCATAATAATTATTTCCCGGTTCTTTCAAATATAGTTACATGAAGGCTGTATTACAAACTTTTTAGCTTCACAATATTCTTAAGGAAGGTACCTGTCTTTTTTTCAACGCCCTTCCAGTCACCTGACCTGATATATGATGCTATTACATGTGCTCCCGCATCAGGGAATGCAACTTTCTCCTTAAGATCAGGCGGTGTCCCCAGCTCATCATACATCTTAAGCATTGCCGGAACTGAAACGGTGTTGTCCTGCTCCTTTTCATTCTTGTAATAGTAACCAAGAAAGACAGGGCATTTTATCTTTTTGAATATTCCCGGTTTCATGGTGTTATCCACCAGATTCTCAAGTGCTACAAGTGCTTCCAGCCTGTAATGAAGCTGCCAGTATTGGGCATGCGCCCTGCTCTCTTCTTTAAATGTTTTTACCGGTCCACCCGTTACAAGTCTGGCAATCTGTAAGCCCCAGTGTTTATCGAGGATAACCGCCGTTTTGTCATAAAGTTTCACACAGGGCGAATAAAGTACCAGAGCCTTTATTTCAGGATGTCGTGAAGCCAGGAAGAGTGCTAGAGTCCCTCCTGTTGATGTCCCTATGACGATAACCTCGTTACCCAGTTTTTCAGCAATAGCCAGAGCTTCCTCAGCAGATTCTTCATATTTACCGGCTTTAAGATTGATCATTGTGCTGTCGCCCCGTTCAATGCCATGTTCCGAGAGCCTTGCAAGATAGAGATTGGCATGGAATTCTTTTGCAAGGTCCCTGTGA
>DATFLA010000110.1:0-3233 GCA_035268305.1 Bacteroidales bacterium
ACGATGAAAACAGACCTGAGATATGTGTTGCTGATAACGGACCTGGTATACCCGAGGAAAACCTTGATGAGATCTTCGTGCCATTTTTTACAACAAGGAAAACCGGATCGGGAATTGGCCTCAGCCTCTCAAGACAGATTATGAGAGTACATGGCGGAAATCTTAGGGTGAGATCAGTTGCCGGCCAAGGTGCGGTGTTTTGTATGACATTCTAATCGTATCTGATAGCTTTTACAGGTGTGATACGGCTTATGAGCTGGGAGGGAACAAGGAGCATTATAAGGATTGCTGCCATAGTACCTGCATTAAGTAGTATTATATGAACAGGATCGAGGTTGACAGGCACCGTTTTAATATAATATGAAGAAGGATCAAGAGTAATAAGCCCTGCCTTTAGCTGGAGAAACGCCAGTCCGATACCAATTAAGTTGCCCCAGAGAAGCCCCTTGCCAATCAGGTAGGCTGCCTGGTAAAGGAAGATTCTTCTGATAGTCCTGTCATCAGACCCCAGTGCTTTAAGTACACCTATCATGTTTGTTTTTTCAAGGATAAGTATAAGGAGACCTGATATCATGTTGAAGCCGGCCACCACAAGCATCAGGATGATTATTATAATTACATTCATATCCTGGAAATTTAGCCAGTCGAAGATCTGGGGATACCGGGATCTGATATTAGTTACCTTGAATTTAGGAGAATCTTCAGTAATGCCATAACCAATAATGTCCCTTATCTCTGATGTCATCTGGTCAAGTTTATTAAAGTCATCAATATAGATCTCTAGTCCGCTAACCTGGTCGGGACGCCAGTTGTTAAGCCTCTGTATCTGTCCTATATCACAGAAAACATAAATCTTATCAAACTCTTCCAGGCTTGTCTCATAGATACCGCTTATTACAAATTTGCGTACCCGCGGAGGATCCTGGATAAAGTGCATAAGAAAGGAATCGCCTGTCTTAAGCATAAGCATATCGGCTATCCTCTTTGAAATGATAACTTTATTTGTGCGTATCGAATCATTTACCCGGAACACGGATCCCTCAACCATATTGTTGCTGAAATAGCTCCAGTCAAAATCACTTCCTACTCCTTTAAGGACAACACCCTGTATGTCTTTTTCTGTTTGAATTATGCCGGCTTTTGTGGCAAATGCCTCAACATGCTTTATACCGGGCAAAGCTTTTATTTTGGGAACGAAATCCTGATTATCGCTTATAGGTGTTGTTTCAAAGGATATATTAGAATCAAAATTCATGATCTGGATGTTTGATCCGAATCCAACTACTTTTTCCCTTATCTGCTGCTTGAAGCCTGTAAGTATCTCCACTGCCAGTATCATTACGGCAAGACCCATTGCAATTGCGATGATGGCAATTATGTTTATCGGGCGCGAAAAACTGGTTCCTTCGCGTCTCCCTTTTATTTGTCTCTGAGCTATGAAATACGGAAGATTCATATTATTTCTGAAGGCTCAAATTTAAGAAATTAAAAATAAAATGTGCAGGAGGACATTTTCTGTTTGATATTATTTCAGAGAGTAAAAATCCATGCATATATACATACAAGCCTGTATCATCTTTGGATTATTTATAATCTTCAGGGAATTTATACTTCGGTTCAACCCACTTACCCAAATTTTCATTTAGAATCTACGAATGAATCAATATGGAACCACTCCGTGGTTCTGTAACCAATTTGTCATTCCTGGCTGGCAATGATGAAACCGCTCCGCGGTAAAAACCATGAGCTGCAGGTTGAATTTGTACCAGAACAGGCAGATCCTGCCAGCAATTTTTTCTGTTAGTGTTTGACTATTTTGAGGGGTCTAAGGGGAAAAAGAATATAACCCGGGGGATATAATAATTTCCTGGTAAAATAATATATTTTTTCATTATCATTTTAGTCATTACGATACGAACCACGGAGTGGTTCCATGATGTTAAATGACCACCTGCAAGGGTTTGGGGGATCCCTCGCAAAAGCTCGGGATGACATGGTAATTTGGGGTTCAAAGAGGAGAATGAGGCCCGGCGTTTTGTTCCGGCTTTGATTGCTGGATGGCAATGTTCTTCAAAACGCCGGGCCTCATTCCCCTCTTGATACTTACTGGCAGTGTCATCCTGAACGGAACGAAGTGCAGTGAAGGATCCCCCAGATGATGGCTGTAAGTCAATTGATTAATAGTCAGCGTTTGGAGCATTGTTGGTTCATTGTTGTCCACCTCCAAATAGCGTGATCATAAAACCTCGCACCATATACATACCAGCCTGAATAATCAGTATTGATATTTAATATGTTATGTTGTTCCTGGGACAATTTTATGGGATCTTTGGTTGATTTTTAGTCCTAGAACATGTTATTGGTATCACTTAATAGTATGAAAATAATGAAATTTGGCCAATTATTTTTGGAATGTTGCTATCCTAAACAAATCGCGGAGCGATTTTACCATTGCTAGACAATGCAGTCATAAAGCTATGAACCACAGAGTGGTTCCATGATGAGATGACTATTATTTTGATAGATATCTCATTTTTCTTAATTTTAATAATCGCTGCACTTAAAATTTATTACTATGAAACCAAACACCTACACAAAACTGTACGTACATCTCGTATTTACACCGGACGGTCGTCAACTAGCCTTCAAAGAATCACTGAAAACTGAAGTACATAAATACATTTATGGGATAATAAAAGGTCTTGATTGTTACCCTGTACTAATAAATGGAACTGAAGATCATGTTCATGTTCTGACAGGATTCAAACCAACATTGGCAATTTCAGATTTGATGCGTGACATAAAAAGAAGTTCGGCAATATATATAAATCAAAAGAAAATCTTTCCCTATGGATTTAAATGGCAGGAAGGATATGGGGCATTTACAGTCGGATATAAAGAACTTAATATTGTCTATAATTATATTCTTAACCAGGAAGACCATCACAAAAAGACAATATTCAGAGAAGAATATTTCAATCTTCTTAATGACAATGGTGTTGACTATGATGAAAATTATTTATTTAAATTCTACGATTGAATAATTATGGAACCGCTCCGCGGTTCTGTACCGACTTTTTCAATCCCGGCTAGTAATGATTGACTCGTCCTAAAAAAAGTTTACAGATTAATAATTAAATCCTGGTATCAATTTACACTTAATAGTTAATCCTGATATTGGTTTACAATAGTAGGATTTCTTTTGTAATAATTCTTCCATAATCGTTCTGTTT
>DATFLA010000111.1:0-4406 GCA_035268305.1 Bacteroidales bacterium
TTCGCAAAAAAAATAATTAAAGTATTTATTTTAAAGGCACTACAAGAAAATGAAAAGCAAACTCATTTTCTTATGTAGATCCAGGCGTCGTTTTCTATGTTATCCTGGAACTCCCTTACACGTGCGAGCGCTTTACCAATATTTGCATACGACTCGGCAGAAACAAGCTCAAACCTGCTGCCCTCCATCTTTATAATATGTGTATCGTACCCTTTCTCACGATATGCTGAAGATAGTCTTTCTGCATATTCCGGTGTAATAAAGCTACCGACTATTATATTATATTTATTATTCCTTTCTTCAGCTGCCTTACGAATGGAGTCGGCCCTGGCACTCTCCTCTGCCAATAATGCTGCCTGTGCACTTTTGATAGAATCAGCAACCCTGATGCTGTCCTGGCGTGCCTGCCAGACAGCCATTGTATCCACTTTCTTACCAAATAAGCCTCTCCCCTTGAAATATTTACAGGAGGGCATAGCAAACAGGACAACAACTAAAACTACAGCTGATAAATGTCTCATAATAAAATAATTAACTAATTAGGGAGTAATGTTAAAAAAATAATAATATTCATAATCGTCAAAGATACAAATAATTAAATATTCAGACAAACGATAATATTACATTACAGGATATCAAAATACTGCGGATTTTGTATATTCGGCTTATAAAAGAACCAGACTAACCAAATAATAATCCATGAAATCCTTAATACAATTTTTCGAGGAAAGCGTTGAACAATACAGCAGTAATGTATACCTGTGGGAGAAGCCCTATGATAAATATGAAGGAACAACATATGGCGAAACCAGGAAACAGGTCTGTGAATTTGCGGCCGGACTTATTAAAATGGGAGTCAAAAAAGGTGACCGGCTGAGCCTTATATCGGAAGGTCGTAACAGCTGGGTCATCGGTGAATTGGGGATGCTCTATGCTGGAGCAGTGAATGTTCCTCTGTCAGTAAAACTTAACCCGGAAGAAATAAAGTTCAGGATCAATCACTCCGGATCCAAAATGATCCTTGCCTCTTCCATACAGGTCCAAAAATTAAAGTGTATTGTAAATGAATGTCCTTCAATAGAAAAGATCATTCATTTTGATACCCAGGAGGAATATGCACCAAATGAAATACATTTCAATGAAGTAAGGAAAATTGGCAGGGAATGGCTTGAAGAAGAAGATAATGCAAAGAAATTTGAAGATATCAACAAGAGCATCACCCCCTCCGATTTTGCAAATATCTGCTACACATCGGGAACAACTGCTGACCCCAAGGGAATAATTCTAACACATGGTAACTATGTTACAAATGTCTACCAGGCCTACAGTCTTATGGATATCCCTTCATTCTACAAGACACTTCTTATACTGCCATGGGATCATTCTTTCGGTCATACATGCGGTATTTTCGCATTCATGGGACGAGGTGCCAGCATAGCATCAGTGAAAACAGGAAAAACCCCGATGGAAACACTTCGTAACCTTCCTGTCTGCCTTAAGGAGATAAAACCTAATCTCCTCATGAGCGTCCCTGCCATCGCCAAAAATTTCAGGAAGAATATCGAGAAGAATATTAAGGAGAAAGGAAGAATAATAGAAATACTTTTCAATCATGCACTAAAAATATCATACTCTTATAATAAGGAGGGATGGAACAGGGGAAGAGGCATTCAGAAGATTAAAAAACCATTGCTTAGACTATACGATAAAATATTGTTCAGCAAGATACGTGAAGCCTACGGTGGTGAACTTGACTATTTTATTGGAGGTGGCGCCCTGCTCGATATAGAGCTGCAGAGATTCTTTTATGCCCTGGGAATACCTATGTACCAGGGATACGGCCTCAGTGAAGCCTCACCTGTTATATCATCCAACTCTTCCAACAAGCATAAACTGGGATCATCCGGTGCCCTGGTCAATAATATGGACCTTAAAATATGCGATGACAACGATAATGAGGTTCCCGCAGGCGAAAAAGGAGAAATAGTTATCAGGGGCGGAAATGTTATGTATGGTTACTGGAAAAATGAAACTGCCACGAAAGAAACAATACGCGACGGATGGCTGTATACAGGCGATATGGGCTATATGTCAGACGATGGATTCCTTTATGTGCTGGGACGCTTCAAAAGTCTTCTTATTGCTGATGACGGGGAAAAATTCAGTCCTGAAGGTATCGAAGAAGCTATCTCTGAGCAATCGAAATATATTGAACAGTGCATGCTCTACAATAATCAGAAACCATACACTGTTGCTATTGTTGTACCAAACCAGCATTCTCTTAAACTATATCTCGAAGAAAAAAATCTTACAGCGGATTCGGACGAAGGAAAAAGAGCTGTGATGAACCTCATTGAGAACGAAGTGAATGAATACAGGTCCAATGGTAAATACGGGGAGATGTTCCCGCAAAGATGGCTGCCTGTGGCAATAGGTATTCTCGAAGAAAGCTTTACTGAAGAAAACGGGCTTATGAATTCAACGATGAAAATTGTCAGGGGAAAGATAATGGATAGATACCAGTATCTTATCGATTTCCTTTATACCCCGGAAGCTAAAGTCATTACTAATGAAAGAAATATAGAAGAGGTTGAGAAAATGAAACTCGGCTGATATCTGCATTTTTATGAAAATATTAATTACTGTTAAATCCACATTGGATTATGTACTACCAACGTTACGACTATTTAATGCATTGGATTCAGTATGACAACTAAATTCAAAATTATTTTCACATGAAAAAATCTCTTTATTCCTTATTCTTCATCCTTTCATTATTAAGTGTATCATGCACACTTAATAATAAGAAACCCGAATGGAACCCGGTTAAAAACCCGATAATGACAAGGTGGTCAGCTGATGTTGATCCGTTGAAACCCTGGCTCGAATATCCAAGACCCGATCTTGTGCGCAAGAACTGGATGAGTCTTAACGGCCTGTGGGATTATGCCATCACCGAAAAGGATATCAGGCCTGCTGACTGGGATGGTAAAATACTCGTTCCCTATCCCGTTGAATCAGCTCTCTCGGGTGTTAAGAACAGGGTATCGGAAAATGAAAGCCTGTGGTACCGGAGGTCTTTCAAAGTACCAAATGTCTGGAAGAAAAAACATATCATTCTCAATTTTGAAGCATGTGACTTTAAAACAACAGTATGGGTAGATGGTAAAGAAGCAGGAACACACGAAGGTGGTTATGATCCTTTTTCGTTTGACATTACCGGTGCTCTTGGTAAAACGAAGGAACATGAATTGCTTGTATCCGTCTGGGATCCGACCGACAGGGGAACACAGCCACGCGGTAAACAGGTACAGTCGCCCGGCGGAATATGGTACACCCCGACAACAGGTATATGGCAGACAGTATGGATTGAGCCTGTGAATGAATCGTATGTTTCTTCCTTCCGGATTGTCACCGATGCTGACAGGGGAACAGTAACCTTCAGACCAGAGGTTGTTAACCCTGGTACGGGAACACTCGATTATGAAATTTCAAAGGATGGCAGGACAGTTGCTACCGCAAGTGGCGGTTGCAATGATGAGACCTCCCTCAGCATAAGTGATCCCATACTTTGGACACCTGACAATCCTTTCCTCTATGATATAAATATAAAGCTAAAGAAAAACGGGAAAACAATTGACAGGATAAAATCATATACTGGTATAAGAAAGGTATCCATAGGCAAAACAGATGACGGTTTTACGAGGATTCTCCTTAACAATAAATTTGTTTATGAAAGAGGTCCTCTCGATCAGGGTTTCTGGCCCGATGGAATTTATACCCCTCCTACACCGGAGGCAATGATCTATGATCTCAGGATGACGAAAAAAATGGGTTTCAATATGTTGCGTAAACATGTTAAGGTCGAGAACAGGATATTCTATTACTGGTGCGATAAACTAGGACTCCTTGTATGGCAGGATATGCCAAGCGGGGATAAATATATAAGTGGCGACCAGCCCGATATTGATAAATCAAAAGAATCAACTGACCAGTTTGAGACGGAACTGAAAAGGATGATCGAGACCAAATATAACCATCCCTCAATAATAATGTGGGTTGCCTTCAATGAGGGCTGGGGACAATTTGAAACAGGCAGGATCACAGAACTGATAAAGAATTACGACCCTACCAGAATTGTTAACAGTGCTTCAGGATGGACAGACAGGGGAACAGGTGATGTAAAAGACATACACCACTATCCCGATCCCGCCTGTCCTCCGGCAGAGGAAAACAGGGCCATAGTGCTTGGGGAATTCGGTGGACTGGGGTTGCCTTTACAGGGACATTCATGGGAACAGAAGAACTGGGGCTACAGGACCATGCAGGATACCCTCGAGCTTCTGTCAAAATATGAATTATATCTCGACCAGGTTTACAGGTTTGTAAAGAATAACGGATTAAGT
>DATFLA010000112.1:0-5481 GCA_035268305.1 Bacteroidales bacterium
ATGCAGGGGTAATGAAGGGATTCAGTGCCCTGAAAATTAAAGATTTCTCCGGACTGCGTGCAAATATTGGCATAAGGATTAAACTGGCTGTAATTACTATTCACGCAGACTATACAAGAGCAAATTATAATATTGTCTCAACCGGTTTGGGCGTCTCCTTCAGATAGATAAGGATATTAATAATTCAAATCCCCGGTATTCGCTGAGAACCCGGGGATTTTTTTTACAACTGATTTATAGAATAGGTATCTTTGAGAAGCGTAAAAGGACAGAAATTTGATGGACTCATTATCAAAGAGAATACAATCAGGTTATCGTGCATTATTAAGGGCTTCCAAAGGCAGTGTGCCACCGGAAGACAACCGTAAAATAAGAAGAGCCCTGGAACTGGCTGCTGAAGCCTGCAACGGGAGGTCTATCTTTACAGGTGAACCAGAGATAATCCATGCTCTTGCTGTTGCCCGTATCGTAGCCGGGGAAATGGGACTGGGTCTTACAGCCATCATTACAGCCCTGCTGCATGATTCCTATGATAATCTGAGTATCAGCGCGGCTGATATTGAAAAAGAATTCGGCATAAAGGTTGTTGAGATACTGAAAGGTTTTTCACGTATATCAAATATTTATTCAGTACAGTCATCTTACCAGGCTGAGAATTTCCGGAAGCTTCTCCTGAGTCTTGCAGATGATGTTCGCGTTATCCTGATCAAGCTGGTCGAGAGGCTTGAATATATGAGAAAACTGGAATTTGCCCCTGAAGAGGAGAAATTGCCACTGGCTTCGGAGACATATTTCCTGTATGCTCCACTGGCTCACAGGCTGGGATTTTATAATATTAAATCAGAGATGGAAGACCTTGCAGTCAAATATCTCGAACCCGAACAATATAATTTTGTAGAGAGTCGTCTGAAACAAACCACAGCATCACGTAACAGGCTTATTCGTGAATTCTCGGCTCCACTGAAGGAGAAATTATTAAAGCAGGGCTTTAAATTCCATATCAAAAGTCGCACTAAATCAATTCATTCCATATTGCTTAAAATGAAAAAGCAAGGTGTTGAATTTGAGGAAGTGTATGATCTTTTTGCTATTAGAATAATACTAAACAGTGATAAGGAGAATGAGAAATCTGATTGCTGGCGGGTATATTCAATTGTTACTGACTTATATCAGCCTAACCCGAGCAGGCTGCGTGACTGGATATCCGTTCCGAAATCAAACGGATATGAGTCGCTGCATACAACAGTAATAGGACCAAGGGGTAAATGGGTGGAAGTTCAGATACGTTCGGAAAGGATGGATGAAATAGCTGAAAAGGGTCTGGCCGCCCATTTCAAATATAAGGGCATAAAGGGAGAAGGAGGACTCGATACATGGTTATCAAAAATGCGGGAAATACTCGAATCGTCTGATAAGGAGGATGATTCTTTTCTCGATAAAGTGAGGTCCGGTCTGTATACAGATGAAGTTTTTGTTTTTACTCCTAAAGGTGATCTTCGGCAATTACCTGCCGGTGCAACAGTACTCGATTTTGCCTTTGATATCCATACAGATGTGGGATCATCGTGCGTGGGAGCCAGAATCAATGGCAAGAATGTTACTATAAGGCACACTCTGAGCAATGGTGACCATGTGTCGATTATACGTTCTAAAAACCAGAAGCCTAAGCAGGACTGGCTGCAGTTTGTGATTACAAATAAGGCAAAAAGCAAGATCAAACAGGCACTAAACGAGGAAAAGAACAAGGCAGCTGCGGAGGGTAAGGAGATTCTGATGCGACGACTGAAGAACTGGAAAATTATTTACGGAGATACCCTGGTACAAAAGCTTCTGGCTCATTATAATCTCAAAACATCACAGGATCTTTATTACCTTATTGCAACTGAAAAGATCGATCTTCTTCATCTTAAGGAAGTTATAGTTAGGGAAGATACTCCTGAAACACAGGTATCATCAGGGAGTGTCCCTGAGAAAGATGTTAAAGAAGCACGGGAGACAATCGATTCCCAGTTTTCGGATTTCCTTGTGATAGAAGATAGGGTAGAAGGCCTCGACTATAAGCTTGCCAGATGCTGTAACCCTGTCTTTGGCGACAGCATATTCGGTTTCGTAACAATCTCTGAAGGAATCAAGATACACCGTACCAGCTGCCCTAATGCACAGAATCTTATGGCAAGGTATCCCTACAGGCTCATTGCCGCAAAATGGTCAAAATCAAAAACAAATCCTTCTTTTATTGCAACGATAAAAATATCAGGACTGGAAGATCTTGGCATGGTTAATAAAATAGCTGATGTTATCGCAGATCATAATTCAGTGGTGCGGAGCTTTAATTATAATATGAATGATGGAATATTTGAAGGTGTGCTTAATATAATGGTGCCTAATAATGATGTATTACAGAGTATTATAAGAAAAATAGGTAATATAAAAGGCATCCTGAAAGCTGCTCGTTACGATAATGTATGAGTAAGGCGGAAGGAGTAAGCTAAGTACCATAAGACCGCAAGACCACTTACCTCCGGTGCATATTGCCCTGTGCCTTCAGTACCTCGTATCCGGTCTGACGGCTAGCTTAGCCATTTTTTCAACCTCAAGTGACGGAAATCCGAATTCTTCAACTACTTTTCCCAGGATCAGGTAGGTACCGCTGCCTTTGAAGGGCCAGCTTTTCAGGGATTTGGCAAAGTGTGTTGTATCAAAGAAATTGCCTTCGTGATCGATAAAGCAACCGAAGTTCATCCAGTCATTCCTGGATGTTTTTATATATTTAACTGTGACAAGGTGTCCGGTCATTCTCACTTTTTTACCGGTATTGACTGAAAGCTGTTTTGCCGTAATATCTCCACGGAATGAGGTTTCAAGCATATCAAACCATGTCATGGAAACTGGAAATCCAATCAGTTCTATTTCGTCATAGGCATCTTCAATACTGTCTCTTGCAAGATCGGGGAGAGAGAAGTTCTTTACAGGTGTTGAAAACAGTGAACGTGTTTCCTCATGTTTATTTCTGTTTATCAGCATATGGGCTTCCCATAGCAGAACAGCCTTGTTTTTCCCGGTAAACCTGAATGCCCCGGTCCTGATAAGAAGTATAAGCTGTTCCAGTCCGGGATTTACTCTTAGTACAAAATCGTCGAGTCCTGCGAATTCTCCTCCTTCATCCCGTATGCTACTTATTGATTGTGCCAGCCTGTATTCAAGGTTCTGGATATGGACGAAACCTATATAGATCACATCTCCGTATATTGTTGTCCTGTAAGTGCTCTTGTTCACACATGGTGGTTGTATGTCAGCGCCAGATCTTTTTGCTTCATGAACATATACCCATGTTTTGTAAAAGCCTCCGAAGTTATTGATAACGGCAACCATGAACTCAAGCGGGTAATGAGCTTTCAGGTAAAGACTCTGGAAGCTTTCAACAGCGTATGATGCGGAGTGAGCCTTTGAAAATGAATAACCTGCAAAAGACTCTATCTGGCGCCAAACCTCACTTGTTATTTCTTCGCTGTAACCTTTTTCGTGGCAGTTAGAAAAGAATTTATCCACAATACGCTTCATTTCCTGCTTCGATCGGTATTTTCCACTCATGGCACGCCTGAGAGTATCGGCATCAGACAGGTCGAGTCCGGCAAAATGATGACAGACTTTGAGTACATCTTCCTGGTATACCATTACGCCAAAAGTTTCTTCAAGCTGTTCTTTCATTACCGGATGTATATACTTGAATTTATCAGGGTTATGGAATCTGAAAATATACTCTTTCATCATCCCTGAACGAGCCACACCCGGACGTATAACGGAACTGGCAGCAACAAGGGTGGGATATGTGTCGCATCTCAGTTTCTTCAGAAGTCCGCGCATAGCCGGACTTTCAATATAAAAGCAACCTTTTGTTTCGCCTGTTCGCAGGTATTCTTTTACCTTAACATCATTTTTGAATTTTTGTATTGCATGGACATCAACATCCACTCCCTTGTTTTTCAGTATAATTTCTGCACTCTCTTTAATATGGCCTATACCTCTCTGACTGAGGATATCAAGTTTTTCGAACCCGATCTCTTCAGCCGTATACATATCCCACTGGGTGGTGGGAAATCCTTTCGGAGGCATATCGAGAGCGGTATAGCAAGTCACAGGCTCTTCTGAAATAAGTATTCCACCGGCATGTATGCTTCTCGTATTCGGGAAATCAGCAATTTTCAGTCCTATTTCAAATATTTTATCGGTGATATCATTACTGTTTGTGCCGGAAGAGGGGTTTTCTATTACAGAGTCAATCTCTTCCTTCGGCAGTCCATGTACCTTTCCAAGTTCCCTGATGATAGATTTGCCCCTGAAGGTATTCATTGTGCCGAGCAGTGCTGTATGTCCATAGCCATATCGTTTGAATATGTAATCAATAACCTCATCTCTTTCATTCCATGAATAGTCAATATCAAAATCGGGCGGACTACTCCGGCTGGGATTTATGAATCTTTCAAAGTAAAGGTTGAGGTCTATAGGGTCAACATTAGTGATTTTCAGACAGTAAGCAACAACAGAATTTGCCCCGCTTCCACGACCGACATGGTAAAATCCCCTCGACATTGAATATCTTACTATATCCCATGTTATAAGAAAATATGCTGAGAATCCCAGTTTATCGATAATTTCCAGTTCATGTTTTATTCTTTCCCTTGCCGTTTTATTGTTGCTGCCATACCTGTATTTCATTCCATCCCAGGCAAGTTTTTCGAGAAGGAGCCTGTCGTCGTACCTGCTGGCAGAAAATATCCTTTTGTTTTTCTGGCTTTTAAGGTCGAACAGCAACTCACAGTCGTTAACCAGGTTTCTTGTATTTTCAGTTATGATACGATTATCCTCAA
Organism: Bacteroidales bacterium; assembly: GCA_035268305.1. Taxonomy (GTDB): domain Bacteria; phylum Bacteroidota; class Bacteroidia; order Bacteroidales; family VadinHA17; genus LD21. The sequence continues at coordinate 4,869 of DATFLA010000112.1, forward strand.
ATATATTTTCCAGTTCCCCCGCTTTTCTGAAAAACTCATCATCACCGGCACATTGCGATGGTTTCAGATGACTCAGCAGTATGTTGTTGTCCACAGCCCTGAGATTATAATGGATCATGATGTCTTCTTTGCCTGCAAAGGTTACCGGTTGAAGTATCACCATTGTATTACGATCGTATGAGGCATCAAGAGTCAGCAGTCTGCCGGCATCGCGTGGCCTGATGCCGGTACGCTCATTATCAAAGAGTTTCCTTGATGGTCTTTTTTCCATGGAATAAATGATATATGCTTCAGTGAACCGGGGAGCGGGAAAAGGTATTGAATCTCCTTTGAAGTTTATCTCTGAAAGAAATTCATTGAGTTCTTTCAGTCCCCTGTTGTTTCTTGCAATACCGATATACTGGAATTCATTTCCGTTGCGGAACTCGATACCGGCTACGGGCCTGATATAGTTTCTGGCACATTCCCCGGCAAACTCAGGAACAGCCGTTGAATTATTGATGTCGGTCAGTACAATAGTATCATGACCAAGTCTTACAGCCTCTTTTACAAGATGTTCCACGGTCATTGTTCCGTACCTTAGACTATAATATGAATGACAATTAAGATACAT
>DATFLA010000113.1:0-4077 GCA_035268305.1 Bacteroidales bacterium
AAGATATTATTATTGATAAAAAGATTGTTTTACCCTATATGTACAACTCTGAATTTGACATGTCTGCCCTGGATGGTAAACGCAGGATGAAAAATAATTATAACTCACTCGCAGAACTTGCAAGAAACAGACTTCTGGCCAAAGGAGTGGATTCTTCACTTGTAATTGCTGTTCCTGCCATGCATACTGAGATAAACAGGACGCTAAAAAGTGCACTTGCATTTCGTCACTGGCTCGATACAACAGGTCGCAGTGTTCATGGTATTAATGTACTGAGTCTTGGAACTCATGCAAAACGTACGTGGATGATTTACAGTAAATTGATTGATAAAAAGTATCCTGTCGGTATTATTTCCGTCTCAGACAATAACTATAATCATTCCCCTTTAAGAAAATTTTTCAAAACTGTAAGAGAAACTCTTGGCATTATTTATTACTGGTTCGTACTTATTCCGTACTCCCCTGACTGAATCATTGAATTAACTCGGTTTACAGTAACAATTTATTTACTTATTATCAGGAAATCAATCCTTCTGTTCAGTTTCCTGTCTTTCTCGTACATATTGGAAGCTATTGGTTTTGAACTTCCAAAACCCTGTACTACAAGACGGTTTGATTGTATTCCCCTGCTAATCATATATGAAGCCAGTAACTGAGCTCTTGTTTGAGACAACTTTATGTTATCGGTAGCCAACCCCTGTGAGTCAGTGTGAACATCAATTTCCATCCTAACAGAAGGATACCTGTTCATCAGCTTCACAATCTGATCAAGCATAATATATGCATTTGTTGTAAGGTGATCTGCCTGGTCAAAGTAATCATCAGCGAAAGTGCCATTTATCTGTTTAAGGTTAAATAATTCTTTCTCAGCAGGATCCTTCAACTCGAGCAACTGAACTGAAACATCCTTATAACCAAGCTGCAATAGTTCCTTATAGGCAGGGTAAGTAGCCATTATAGACATTTGCTGATCAACACAATAGCTGTAAGTACTGTCTTCAGGATTGAACTTTTCAGTCAGCCTGTATTTCTTCGGGACCCTGTCAAAGACCGGATTGGAATAGTACAGTTTCTTACCGGGAGCAAAGAGTCTTACCCAGAAAACAGCATCCTTAGTTATCTTCGATTCTGCAGAAAAAAGTATATTGATCCCGGCATTTTCATAGTCCATTATATTCTTAAGCTCTGTTGAACCATTTGAATTGTTTTTCATATATTCAACCTTTGCCTTGTTATTATCAAATATCCTGATGGTCTTGGTAATCCCTGTTCTCCTGATAAAACCAGTTGCTTCCGATTGTATAGTCAGACCCAGGTTCACAGTATATGTCCCTTCCCTTCTGTAAGCATGATTAATACTTACGCCGGTACCCTTGGTCCCATCACCAAAATCCCATGTAAAGCTGAGTATTTTATAACCCGGCAGACTCGATTTCAGACCGTCAAAAGCAATAACTTCTCCTGTAAGAGCATAATCAACACTTGTTATATATGGCTGAATATAATCAGTAAGCTTAAGTTTATATGACAATTTTGAGAAGAACAGGTTACCTGTTGCACGATCTACTACATCAAGTTTTACCGAATAATTACCGGGTTGTTTGTAGCAATGATGTGTTTTTGCACTGTAGGCTCTGGATCCATCTCCAAAGTTCCAGACATATTTCAGGTTAAGAGTATCAATAACCATGTCGCCGGTATCGGAAAAAATAAAACAATATTCATTTTCCTTCTGCGGTATATTATACAAAGCCTGAGGTGAAATTGTCCTGAAATGGAAAATGTCAATAGTCCTGTCGCGGTTGGAGGAGAAATACCCTTCATTCATCTCTGCATCGGTTGTAATGCCAAAATCATCGAAGGAAGAATTTACAGGAGCATCCAGATCCACCGGTTTAGTCCATGTAGTGTCATAACGGATCGAAAAATAAATATCTTTCCCACCATGCCCGGGGTGACCATCAGATGAAAAGAACAATTCACCGGTAGAACTAACGAAAGGATAGGATTCATTTCCTGTTGTATTAATTACGGGCCCCAGGTTAACAGGATCATTCCATCTGTCATCTTTCCATTCGCTGTAATAAAGATCGGAGCCCCCGTATCCACCGGGTTTATCGCTCGCAAAATAAAGCCTCTTTCCGTCCGGTGAAAGAAATGGGGTTGTTACGTTATACCATTCATTATTAATCCTCAGATCCCTTATTCTCTGCCACTTCCCATCAACAAATACAGCATAAAAAATACCGAGGTAATTTCTTTGGTCCAGGATATCCTTGAACTTGCTGCTTACATCCTGATTACGTGAATAATAAATAGTATCTCTTGTTTTATTAAAAGTAACCGGTCCGTCATTATAGATAGTTGTGATATCCTTTGAAAAAAGCCTGGCTCCTTCCCAGTCTCTTGTTTTGACAGTATCTATATAATAGATCTTAAAAAGTGTCTTATTCCCTTTTGATGAATGGCTGGCAAGTCCCAGGTTACGGTTTGAACAGAATACTATCCCGTCATTAAAATATACCGGTGAAAACTCATCAAACTTATCAGAACTGAAATAGGCTTTTTCAATTTTGTAAGTTTCAGTTTGTCCGAATGTTAGAAGTGACAGTAGAGAAATAAGCAAAACAAGAAATACTTTTCTTTTCACCATAACATTATTTATAAGATCAGCCGGCATAAAATTACATGTTTCTCAATCAGTGCGATGCTACTGCAAATATCGTAAATCTTCAGGGGTTATAATTCTTTCCGGCATAAAACAACTAATATATTAAAAATTCAACGGACTTACAGCTTCCACCCTGTAATGAAATTCATACCTGAGCATAATTTCATGCGACCCGTTACTGAAATGCCCGAGACTACCTGTTGTAAAATCATAGTCATATGCGATCCTTAACTGGTTGTTTATTGCTATTTGCACCAATGCCCCTAATGATCTCCCGTTGCGATAGGATAATCCGGCCCACAAAATATTCTTTACACCCATATAGGCATTAAGATCAAAAACAAGCTTTTCTCCTGGCGTATAAGATATAAGTGTGGAAGGGAAAAATTTCAGGTTGCTGTTAAGGTCGAACCTGTAGCCGGTATTCAGCAAATAGCTGTAATGACCGGGACTGAATAATGTTGTGTATTTATTTTTATCAACATTAAACCTGTATCCAAGCAGCTTGGGTATAGAAAAACCACCAAAGAAATTCTGTCCTGTATAATAAACACCAAAACTGAAATCAGGCACTACATATACCGGAGAATCTGTAAGGTAAGCCTCATCGCCCTGGTCGAGTGCAACAAGTTTTGACCATGCTGTATTTGTTGTGATAAGTCCGGCACCAAGGCCAAATGACAGAGAACCATTCTTTGTACTGATCTTATATGAATAATTGGTTAGTACATGATTCTCTCTGGATACTCCCAGCTTATCATTCATTACTATAAGTCCGATACCAATCTTGGAATCAAGAAACGGGGCATCAGCAGCCAGTGTCATTGTTTCGGGTGCTCCTGTCACGCCTACCCACTGACGCCTGTAAAATGCTGCTATGTTAAGAGCCCCCCTGTTGCCCGCATAAGCAGGGTTAATGCTTAAGGGATTTAGCACATACTGGCTTGTCACAGGAGCCAGCTGTCCGTATAAGCTAACAGGGATTAGCAGCAGAATAAGTGATTTTATAATCCTCTTCATCATTAATGTCGTATTACAATATATCCACTGACGGATTTGCCGTTTACTGATCTTAAAACATAGAAATATGTATCATCTCTCAGAGGTTTGTCATTATAGTCAACCCCATTCCAGGAATTATCATAATCAGAGTTCCTGTATACTCTTACTCCCCTCCTGTCAAAGACATCAAGTTCTGTCGTTCCAAGTGACTCAAGTCCTTTTATTACAAAATAATCATTCCTGCCATCCATATTAGGAGTAATGAGAGTAGGTACCACAATGTTATTGACCAATATCATTACTGTGTCATAAGCTACAGGACAGTACCCGTTGGAAACAGTCCATAAGTAGCTGTTCTCACCCAAAGAGATATCACTAAGCGTTGTTTTTGAGTATGTTGTATC
>DATFLA010000114.1:0-4759 GCA_035268305.1 Bacteroidales bacterium
TAAAGGTACCGGAAGGTAAATATTGGGGCGCCCAGACACAAAGGTCACTTTTAAATTTTCCCATAGGCCCGGCAGCTTCGATGCCTTTTGAAATTATTCATGCTTTTGGTTATCTTAAAAAGGCTGCTGCCATAACAAACAACAAATTCGGCTTATTATCAGATGAAAAAATGAAAGTCATTTCACAGGTCTGTGATGAAATATCTGAAGGGAAGCTTGACGAACATTTCCCCCTTGTTATTTGGCAAACAGGCTCAGGAACCCATACTAATATGAACTGTAACGAGGTAATCTCCAATCGTTGCCATGTTTTGCTCGGTAACAGGTTAGGTGAAGCAAAACAAATTATTCATCCGAATGATGATGTGAATAAATCGCAGTCATCAAACGACACCTTCCCTACAGCGATGCATATATCAGCATATATAAAGCTGGTTAAAAATACCATACCGGGTATTGAAAAACTTATATCCACACTGGAAAATAAGTCTTTGGATCTGTCCGGAATAATCAAAACAGGACGCACACACCTTATGGATGCGACTCCCATATCGCTCGGCCAGGAATTTTCGGGATATGTTTCACAACTAAGACACGGGAAAAGAGCCTTGGAAAACACGTTGCCTCACCTTGCCGAATTAGCCATGGGCGGTACTGCCGTAGGTACCGGGATGAATACTCCTGAAGGTTTTGCAGAAGAGGTAGCTAATACTATTGCACATCTGACTAACCTGCCTTTTGTCACTGCCGAAAATAAATTTGAAGCACTTGCCTCAAACGATGCTATTGTTGAAACACATGGAGCAATAAGACAACTGGCTGTAAGCCTGATGAAAATTGCAAATGACATACGGTTAGCTGCATCGGGTCCCTCGGCAGGGATAGGGGAAATCATCCTGCCAGCCAACGAGCCCGGATCGTCAATTATGCCGGGTAAAATAAATCCTACGCAGACAGAATCAATGACGATGGTATGCGCTCAGATTATAGGCAACGACACAACTATCTCTGTGGCAGGTTCTGGCGGCCACTTCGAGCTCAATGTATTTAAACCTGTCATGATAAGTGCTCTTTTACAATCAGCCACACTGCTTGGTGATGCATGCAACTCACTGAGTGATAACTGTATTTCAGGTATCAAACCAAATATTGAAAGAATTGAAGAACACCTTAATAATTCCCTGATGCTTGTAACTGCCTTAAGCCCGCATATAGGATATGAAGATGCTGCCAGGATCGCTGTTAAAGCCTATTCCGACAGGACAAACCTGAAAACGGCAGCATTAAAACTGGGTTTACTTACGGAAGATCAATTTGATGATTGGGTTAATCCTGCTTCAATGACAGGACCCTGGAAAAAATAGAAAGAGAAGTTACTCGACTTATTCACTTATTTTCCCATGAGTATTAAACATAATTTACCTTTACCATGTTTGTGCTTCCTCTGTGATTAAGCGGTGTACTACCCACATGGACAACGCAATCGCCCTTCTTAAGCAGTTTATGATCCTCCAGAAAAGTCACTGAATCTTTTATTGCCATGTCAAGATCCTCATATGTATCAAGATAATAAGGTTTTACGCCCCAAACCAGGGATAGTTTCCCCAGTATCTTCCGGTTATTTGTAAAAGCATAAATCCTGGCTTCCGGGCGATGGCTGGATATTCTTATAGCAGTATATCCTGAATGAGTAAAAGTAATAATAGCTTTTGCTCCTGTCTGTCGTGCCAGGTCAGTGGCATTGGAACAAACTGAATCGGCAAGATAGTGTTGTGTACCACTTTCAGGGACATGTGTTCTGTTGAATGGGTTACCGTTGTTTTCGGTATAATCAATTATTCTCTGCATATTAACAACAGTCTCCACCGGATACTTACCAACCGATGTTTCCCCGCTCAGCATAAGAGCATCGGCTCCTTCCAGCACTGCATTTGCAACATCAGTAGCTTCTGCTCTGGTCGGCCTGAAGTTAAGAATCATACTCTCCATCATCTGGGTAGCAATAATTACGGGCCTTGATTTACCGATACATTTATTGACTATCATTTTCTGGATCAGGGGTACCTCATCGAAGGGGATCTCCACGCCAAGGTCGCCTCTGGCCACCATAATACCATTTGCCTGTTCAATTATACCATCAATATCCCCCAGAGCCTCTGGCTTTTCAATCTTGGCGATAACGCCGGCATTCCCCCTGTGCGACCTGATCAGCCTTTGTATCTCACTTATATCAGAGGCTTTTCTGACAAACGACAGGGCTATCCAGTCAACATCATGTTTAACTACGAATTCAGCATTTGAAATATCTTCATCAGTCAGACAGGGAAGAGAGACGGCAGTATTCGGCAGATTAACCCCCTTATGCGAAGAAAGTATACCACCATATCTGACAACAGCTCTGACAACATCCTTTTTATTGGTTTCACTTACCTCAAGCTTAATTTTTCCATCATCAATTAGTATTGATTCTCCGGTATTCACATCAGCCGGAAATTCACTGTAACTCATATAGATATGATCTTTGGTCCCGGTACATTTTGTAGTTACAAACGTTATCTCATCACCGGCAGTGAGAAGAAGACTGTTATTTTCAATCTCTCCCACCCTCAGTTTAGGGCCTTGCAGATCAGCAAGTATTGCCACATGAGTTCCCATCTCATCATTCAGTTCCCTGATTAAATTAATAAGTTTAAGATGTTCCTCTTTAGTTGAGTGTGAGAAATTCAGTCTGAATACATCGACACCTGCATTTATCATTTCTTTAAGCACCATTTTGTCAGAAGATGCAGGTCCCAGGGTTACAACAATCCGTGTGTGTGAATTCACCATATAATTTAATTTTTATTTGCTCTTCCATTTCCAGTTTCTGATCTCAGGCATATCTTCACCATGTTCATCGATATAAAGCCTGTGCGCTTCCAGCTTCTGCTGCATCAACATCTTAAGGTCAATAGCTTTTTTATCTGTAAGGGACAACCTTGTTATAACATCCTGAACCAGGTGAAACCTGTCAATATCATTCAAAACAGTCATGTCAAAATATGTGGTTATTGTCCCTTCCTCCTTATAACCTCTGACATGCATATGATCGTGATTCGTTCTCCTGTATGTTAGCCTGTGTATGAGCCAGGGGTACCCATGGAAAGCAAACACAACTGGTTTGTCTTTGGTAAACAGATCATCAAAATCTTTGTCACTAAGGCCATGCGGATGTTCTGTCTCCGGTTCAAGCTTCATAAGGTCAACAACGTTTATAACCCGTATTTTCAGATCGGGCAAATATTCACGCAGTATAGATACGGCAGCAAGAGTCTCAACAGTAGGTACATCACCACAACAAGCCATGACAACATCCGGTTCACGGCCCTCATCTGTACCCGCCCATTGCCACACTCCTATTCCCTTTGTGCAATGTTCTACAGCTTCTTCCATCGTAAGCCACTGGGGAGCCTGGTATTTTCCGGCAATCACTACATTAACATAATTACGGCTGCGAAGGCAATGATCCCATACCGACAGAAGGCAGTTTGCATCAGGAGGCAGATAAACACGTACCACATAAGCTTTCTTATTGACAACATGATCGATGAACCCCGGATCCTGGTGTGTAAAACCATTATGTGCCTGTTGCCATACATGGGAGGCAAGGAGATAATTAAGCGAGGCAAGTTCTTTTCTCCAGGGGAGGGCAGCGCAAACCTTAAGCCACTTTGCATGCTGATTAAACATTGAATCCACTATATGAATGAATGCCTCATAGCAATTAAACATGCCATGTCTTCCGGTGAGCAGGTAACCTTCCAGCCAGCCTTCACACTGATGCTCACTTAGCATTTCCATTACCCGTCCGTCAGACGACAGGAATTCATCGTTTTCTCTTGTCTCAGCCATCCACTGCCTTGTTGTAACTTCAAAGACTTCATTCAACCTGTTTGAGAGAGTCTCATCAGGTCCGAATATCCTGAAGTTTCGTTGATCATCATTTAACCTGATCACTTCCCGCAGGAACTCACCCAACAGATGAGTATCAGCAACTTCCACTGAACCGGGTGACGGGACACTCACAGCAAATTTTCTAAAGTCAGGCATGATAAGATCCTTTAAAAGCAATCCGCCATTTGCGTGAGGATTGGCACCCATTCTCCTGTCACCATGGGGAGCCAGTTCAGCAAGTTCAGGAATAAGTGTTCCGTTTGAATCAAATAATTCTTCAGGCTTGTAACTTTTCATCCATGCTTCAAGCAATTTAAGATTACCGGGGTGTTCAGAATCCACTACCAATGGTATCTGATGTGATCTGAAGGTACCCTCAATGGGCTTACCATCAACCACTTTGGGTCCGGTCCATCCTTTGGGTGACCTAAGCACTATTACCGGCCATAATGGTCGTGAGACCACACCGGCATCTTTTGCTTTTTCCCTGATAGTACTTATTTTATTAACAGCCTCATCAAGTATTATCGCCATATCCCTGTGCATTTTCTCCGGGTCAGATCCCTCAACATACATTGGTAGCCACCCGCAGCCCCTAAGGAAGCTGTCAAGCTCTTCCGGGCTTATCCTGTCAAGAACTGTTGGATTAGCAATCTTGTATCCGTTCAAATGAAGAATAGGCAATACAGTTCCATCGGTAACAGGATTAAGAAATTTATTTGAATGCCACGATGTTGCCAGTGCACCTGTCTCGGCTTCACCATCTCCGATTATGCATGCAACAATGAGACCGGGATTATCAAAAGCGGCACCAAAAGCATGACTT
>DATFLA010000115.1:0-2616 GCA_035268305.1 Bacteroidales bacterium
CTCAAGAATAGGAATCTGGTTGCAGATCCCCACGCATCCAACCTGTTTTACTTCAACGCTGATCCTTGTGTCAGCCAGGGCATCTTCCAGTGCCGTTTTTACATCCTGGCTCCCACTGGCTATGCAACACGAGCCCAGCCCAATACGAACCTCTCCCTGTATATGCCCGGGATTCATATCCACTGTTTTGGACTGATGGGCAGGCAAGTTCTTCCGGTTAAGAAAATTCTGAAGAATATCATCCGCCTGTTCCGTTCCTACATGGCCATAGGTAACATCGTCTATCTGAACCACTGGAGCCAGTGTACAGCAGCCAAGACATGCCACTTTTTCCACTGTGAAAAGCATATGGTCGTCGGTATCATCATCACCTTCCAGTTTAAGTGCACGACGAAAAGCATCGTATACAAGCATGGATCCTTTTACATGACATGCAGTACCGACACAGACCTTAACAATATGTTTCCCGACAGGCTTAAGCCGGAACTGAGAATAGAAAGTTGATATCCCGTGGATAGCAGAAGGAGTAATATCAGTGATCTCGCATACTCTTTTAAGAGCTTCTTCAGGAATGTAATTGAACTCCATCTGGACAGCCTGAAGGACAGGTATAACTTTATCTTCCGAAGTACCAATGGCCTCCACAAGCTCATCAACCCTATTTAAAATATTATCTGTCATTTACCAATACAATAAAGGTTATTCTCTCCTCTAAGGTAGATTCTTCCTTTTGTAAAAGCAGGTGTACATACCGAGGCTTCCCCGAGTGCAGGTTCACCTATTACTTTATACTCTTTGTCTGCACTGAAAATATGCATCACCCCTTTCTTGTCGAGAAGGTATACTTTATCGCCGACAAGCATTGGAGATGAGTAAAAATTACTGCTGAAATCCTGTTCCCAGTATTTCTGTCCCGTAAGAGCATCATAGCACACAACAGTCCCGTAACTTGTTGCCAGGAATAGGTATTTATCGTTAGCTACCGGACTTGGTATATCAGAAAGGAATTCATCATCGGACCATAATATTGTCGGCTGGCTGCCAAGTTTAATTGCACTGAGCTGGGAGTAATCACTTACTGAGAAGATTATTCCGTTGCCATATGCAAGTGAGGGCCCCACCTCTCCCGATATGCACTGAAGCTGCCACAGCTCTTTTCCTGTTTCAGGATTATAGCCTGCTACCAACGGATCTGCAGCCAGGACCAGTTCAGCTTCTGTTCCCTGTGTAACTATTATAGGGGATGACCATGAGACTTTTACCTGCCTGTCAGTGCTCCAGACAACATCTCCTGTTTTTGAAGAGAGAGCCATAACCTTTGGTGATGCTGTCTGATCATACTGGATTATAATTTTATCCTTATACATAATCAAAGAAGAAGCATATCCGTAATAGTTCTTTGGCAACCCCAGGTTCTTTTTCCACAAAATTTCCCCGTTCATGCCAACAGCAGCAATATCACCCGTAGGGAAAATGGAATAAACTGCATCTCCGTCTGTAACAGACGTAGGAGCAGCATAACCTGTTTCTTCATTAATAGTGGGTTTCTCACTCATCTGACCAATATCTGCAGTCCATAGCATCTTCCCATTATTCCTGTCGATACAGAATACCTCCTGTTTGCCTCCATCAGAACCTGTCAGGAATATTCTGTCTCCCCATATAACGGGTGAATTATATCCGGGAAGTGGTATAGCGGTCTTCCAAAGGATATTTTTTCCTGTTTTTCCATCCCAGCTAACAGGAATATCCTTTTTCTTCACAACGCCGATACCCCCGAAGCCTCTGAAATTCGGAAAATTATCGCTACTTACATTTGCTATTTTCTTTACAGGAGTTGAATCAGTTGCCGGAATGACAGTAAGAGGTTTACTGTCTTCCTTATTCTTAACTGTTGCAGGTTGTTCATTTTCATCGGGTTGCGCTACCTCAACCGATTCCTGTTCAGTTATTACTTCAGGAATAGCTGCAGGCGGTTGTCCAGGCACACTGTTCTTAACTTCACTAACAAGATTCCTGGCCTTATAAATCGGATCATTTGACGCCAGTTCGGCAAATAATATTGCCAGTGCCAGCATGGATCCTCCTCCAATAAGAATCCATTTTCTGGCCATTGATCTCTGCAAAACAGATTCATCTTCCTTTTTTTCAGAAATAACAGGATTGATCTTTTTACGATACTCGATCACCTGCCAGGCTATTACCATTATTGAAATGAAAGCAAGTAACATATAGCCTCCGGTCCGTATCTGCCACTTACTTGTAAAATATGCTTTACGCGACAACAGATCCAGTGTTCTCACCTCATTACGTAATACTGAATCAGCAGGATTCTGGTTCAGTCTTTCTATAAGGGTAGTGATTACAGTCATATTAACGGGATCTGATTTCTTTAACTGGACATAATTGGCAACAAGCAGGACGCAAGTCAACACTGCAAAGATTGCTGCAGCCCTTGCTGTTAAAATCCAGGTCCTGTTACTTCCCCATTTATTATTTTTGACTTCGTTAGTCATTTTATTTATCAGATATTTATTGAATTGTCAGTTTTTAATGATACGGTATTCAATTGATTTACATCCTTTTCAACAGGGCAATAATCAACACACCTGGCAC
>DATFLA010000116.1:0-18056 GCA_035268305.1 Bacteroidales bacterium
ACAGGATATGCGGCACAACGGTTATATTGTACTTGTACTTAACAGCTGCTGCAAGGGCTATCGTCCCCGGCCTGATCTTAACAAGCCTCTTCTCGATATAACCATCGGGTCTCTCGTAATAGCTTATCTCATTACGATGGGATGTGAAGTTGATATAAGCCGGATCAAATTCCACCAACCTGTCGATTGCGGTATATATCCTGTCAATACTATGTCCCTTCAGTGGCGGAAGCAGCTCAAATGTGAACAAAGGGCCTCTGGCATTCCTTATCTTATCTGTAACGCTCATTAATCGTATGTCATAAATTTGGGGCGAGCCATCCGGCTGCTTCGTCAGTTGTCATGTTTTTTCTCTTTGCATAGTCCTCCAGCTGGTCCCTGCCTATCTTTCCTATATTGAAATAGGTCGACCCGGGATGTGAAAAGACATATGCACTAACAGTAGCTGCCGGTACCATGGCAAAATTCTCCGTCAGCCCGGCACCAATATTCTTTTCAGCATTCAACAGGTCAAAGATAACCCTTTTCTCCGTATGATCGGGACATGCAGGGTATCCGGGAGCCGGTCGTATACCCCTGTATTTCGATTTAAGCAAATCGTCGAGCGAGAGATCCTGTTCGCCGGCATAGCCCCAGTGATCGCGCCTTATTACGGCATGCAGCCATTCAGCAGCCGCCTCTGCAAGCCGGTCACTAAGAATCCTTATCATAATTGTTGCATAGTCATCATCACCGAATTCCTTCATCACTTCCTCGTTAAGGAAAGCAGATACCACAAATGCACCTATATGGTCATTCCGCCCAAATGCTTCAGGGATTATATAGTCCGACAGCGAGAGGTTAGGTACGCCTTTCTCCTTCAACTCCTGGTTCCTGAGAAAGCGGAAGACAGCCAAAGGCTCTTTTCCTCCGCCGGAAGAATAAACCTTTACATCATCACCTTCCGCCATAGCCGGGAATAATCCTGATACACCCCTGGCCTCAATTATCTTTTTCTCTTTTATTATCCTCAGGTATTCCTGTGCATCATCAAAAAGCCTGCGTGCCTCTTCACCCTTTACAGGATCATCAAAAATAGCAGGATACTTGCCCGGTATCTTCCATGAAAAGAAAAAGAAGGTCCAGTCGATATAATTAATAAGTTCGTCAAGATCTATTTCATTCAAAACACATATGCCGGGTTTTGCCGGTACCGGCAGTTCCGCTTTGTCCCAGTCGGTTACCAGCCTGTTCTTTCTTGCCTCTTCTATGGTAAGTATATTCCTTTCCGATTGCTTCCTGCCATGCTCTTCACGTAACCTGTCGTATTTCTCACTTACCGACAAGGCGTAGCCATTATCCTTCTCCTGCATCAGGGAGGATATCACGCCTGCAGCCTTGGAGGCATCCTTAACATGAATAACAGGAGCTGAATAAGCCGGTGCTATCTTTACTGCGGCATGTATCTCTGATGTGGTGGCACCACCTATCAGCAGCGGTATTTTCATCTTCCTGCGTTCCATCTCTGACGCTACATGAACCATCTCCTCCAGTGAAGGAGTAATAAGCCCGCTAAGACCCACAATATCCGCTTTTATTTCTGCCGCCGTATCGAGTATCCTGTCGGCAGGCACCATAACGCCCAGATCAATTATCTCGTAATTGTTGCATGATAAAACGACACTGACTATATTCTTCCCTATATCGTGAACATCACCCTTAACTGTTGCCAGGAGCACCTTGCCTGCCACCTTCCTTACTCCTGATTCACTCTCCTGAATAATATACGGCTCAAGCTGTGCCACCGCCTTCTTCATTACCCTGGCACTCTTCACAACCTGCGGGAGGAACATCTTTCCCGATCCGAAAAGATCCCCTACCTCGTTCATGCCTCCCATAAGAGGGCCTTCTATAAGCTCTATCGACCTCCTGAAACCCGGTCGTGCCTCTTCAACATCCTGCTCAATAAATTCATCTATTCCCCTTATGAGAGAATATTTTATCCTTTCAATAACAGGCAATGAACGCCAGGCATCTTCCTTCTCAGTCTTTTTGCCTTCGTTCTTTATTCCTTCGGCAAACCTGACAAGTCGTTCAGTGGCATCCTTCCTCCTGTTGAGAATGATATCAATTGTAAGCTGAAGCAGATCCGGTTCTATTTCACTATAAACCTGCAACATGCCCGGGTTTACAATACCCATATCAAGACCGGCTTTTATAGCATGGTAAAGGAAAACCGAATGCATTGCCTCTCGCACTTTATCAATACCACGGAATGAGAATGAGAGGTTGCTGATCCCTCCGCTGACCTTGCAGTAAGGCAAATTCTTTTTAATCCATTCGGTAGCCTTGATAAAATTAACTGCATAATTGTTGTGCTCTTCTATTCCGGTAGCAACAGCAAGCACATTAGGGTCAAATATTATATCTTCCGGCGGGAATCCGAGAGTATCAACAAGGAGATTATAGGATCTTTCAGCTATGCTTATCTTTCGCTCATATGTATCAGCCTGGCCTTCTTCATCAAATAACATTATCACTGCTGCTGCCCCGTATTTCCTAACCAGGGAGGCTCTCTCCAGAAAGACCTCCTCGCCTTCCTTGAGGCTTATCGAGTTAACGACAGACTTGCCCTGTATGCATTTAAGCCCTTTTTCTATTGTCTCCCATCGCGAAGAATCTATCATAAGAGGAAGCCTGGATATGTCAGGTTCCGCCATAAGCATGTTGACAAACCTGACCATAGCCTTCTCGGAATCGAGCATCGCCTCGTCCATACAGATATCTATCACCTGGGCTCCTCCCTCAACCTGGTTGCGGGCCACACTAAGTGCTTCATCATATTTCTCCTCAACAATCAGACGAGCAAATTTCTTCGAGCCCGACACATTAGTCCTTTCCCCTATATTGACGAAGTTTGTTTCAGGGGTAATTACCAGTGCCTCAAGTCCGCTGAGTCTGGTGTACCGCTTAATTTCGGGAATTTCTCTCGGCCTGTATTTCCCTGCTGCCTCAGCTATCATCTTAATATGAAGAGGTGTCGTTCCACAGCATCCGCCGATAATATTTACCCAGCCGTTTTTCATAAAGTCCTCGGCTATGGCCGTCATAAATGCGGCCGACTGATCGTATTCCCCGAACTGGTTCGGCAGACCTGCGTTGGGATGAACAGATACGTTGAATCCTGTCTTTCCCGACAGTTCCTCAATGTATGGACGCAATTGTTCCGCTCCCAGGGCGCAGTTCAGTCCGATGCTGAAGAGCGGGAAGTGCGATACCGAAACAACAAAGGCTTCCAGGGTCTGGCCGGTCAGTGTTCTTCCGCTGGCATCCGTTATGGTGCCGGAGACCATCACGGGAAGTCTTTTCTTCTTCTCCTTAAAGACAGTGTCGATGGCAAACAGTGCTGCTTTGCAGTTAAGCACATCAAAAATAGTCTCTACCAGTAAGATATCCGCACCTCCGTCAATGAGTCCCCTCGCCTGTTCTGCATAGGCTTTCGAGAGATCATCAAAAGTAACCGACCTGGCACCAGGGTCATTTACATCGGCCGACATTGATGCTGTCTTGTTTGTGGGACCCAGAGTACCTACTATAAACCGCTGTAGTCCGCTGCCCGACTTCATAAATTCCCCGATAACCTCAGCTGCATTCTGTGCTGCCCTGAAGTTCAGCTCGTAAACCATATCCTCCATGCCGTAATCAGCCATGGAGATCCTGTTGGAATTAAAGGTATTTGTTGTAATCAGGTCAGCTCCTGCTTCAAGATACTGACGATGAATACTCTTTATCACCTCAGGATTCGTTATCGACAAAAGGTCGTTATTTCCCTTCTGCGGCATAGGATGTTCCCTGAACCTTTCACCCCGGTAATCCTCTTCCCGGAGTTTGAATTTCTGGATCATGGTTCCCATCGCCCCGTCAAGGATCAGGATCCTCTCTTTGATTATATCGTCAAGCGTTTGTTTCAATGATTTTTCTCCCAGTATTAACTATGAAAACATCCATGTTACGTAGTTGTTCTCTTAAAGCATATAAATTTTTAAGACTGACAACTCCAACAACATACTTATCAAATTTACTGCTAAAATATTCCGACACTTCCTCAAATCCAAATAATTCTCTGTCCTTTTCATCTTTATACCTCAGATATACTTCAAGTTTGAAGTCGCGGGTGTATTTTGTTATTGTCCCCTGCTGGAATTTCTTGTATTCATACTTATAGCCGTAAGAATTGGCAGAGATATCGGATAATACAGCACTTCCCGTGGCATGACCACCGGCACCCTTGCCGCTGAAGAACTGTTTGTCGGCAAAGGCGGCTTCAGTTATCACACCGTTGTACTCATTATCTACATTATACAGGTATTTATCGGCTGAAATGAAGCGGGGAAGAACAAAGCTTGTAATTGTTGTATCGTCTGTCTTACCCACATAGGGCACAAGCTTTATTTTATAGCCTTTTTCCCTTGCATACCTGATGTCGAACCGCGAGATATTACCTATACCGAAGTGGAATACCTCATCGGGATTAAGGAACAGGCCATAAGCATGGCCTGTTATTATACAAAGCTTGTACTTTGCATCCCATCCGTCAACATCAAGTGTCGGATCAGACTCGGCAAACCCTTTATCCTGTGCCTCCCTGAGAATATCTGTATATTCGCGGTCCTCATTATACATCTTGGTAAGGATATAATTAGTTGTGCCGTTCAGGATCCCCCTTAATGAATATAGTAATTCATTGTCATAGTATTCTTCAAGGTTCCTTATTATCGGAATACTTGCTCCCGCAGAAGCTTCATAAAGCAGCGATACGCTGTATTCCGTCTGCATCTCAACAAGTTCCCTGAAATGAGTTGCCACCATAAGTTTATTGGCAGTGACAACGTTTTTGCCACTTTGCATGGCAGTGCTGACTATATTAAACGCTTCATCGGCATCATCAATCAGCTCCACAACCAGGTTTATAGCAGGATCATTAAGAATATCATTCTTGTTAAAAGTGAAATTTGACATTGGTATCCTTCTCTTCTTATTATGGTCCTTGACACATATCCGCACAATATCGGCTTTAAACCCTTTACTGCTGTTAAGGACATCGTGAAGACCCTGTCCAACGCAACCATAACCAAATAATCCTATCCTCAGTTTTTCTCTTGTCATTGTAATATCTCCTATAAAACCTGTCTGAATGCCTGTTCAAAATCGCTTATTATATCATCAATATGTTCAATCCCCACCGATACCCTGAAGAGTCCCGGTTCGATGCCGGCTGCTTCCAGTTCTTCCGGCGACAGCTGGGAATGGGTTGTGCTTGAAGGCTGTATGATGAGTGTCTTGGCATCTCCCACATTAGCCAGGTGACTTACAAGCTCGAGGTGTTCCACCAGGCGTGATGCCTTCGCTCCCTTTGCCTTAAGGACAAAGCTCAGGACACCACCGGCCCCTTTGGGAAGATACTTACCGGCAAGCTTATGATGCGGATTGTCCGGCAGACCGGGATAATTGACTCTTTCCACCGCCTGATGTGCTTCGAGCCACTCAGCAAGAGCCTGAGTATTCTGCACATGACGATCCATCCTTAAAGAGAGGGTCTCAAGTCCCTGTATAAGCAGGAATGAATTAAAAGGACTTATTGCCGGTCCCAGGTCCCTCAGTCCTTCAACACGTGCTTTCACTATAAAAGCAATATTACCCTGGGGTGAGTCCTGGTTGAAGATATCCCCGAATACTTTCCCGTGATACCCTTCTGCCGGTTCGGTGAAAACAGGAAACTTGCCATTGTTCCAGTTGAAATTACCGGCATCAGTAATAACTCCTCCTATACTTGTGCCATGACCGCCAATCCACTTTGTTGCCGATTCAGTAATGATATTGGCACCATATTCAATTGGCCTGCAAAGGTAGCCGGCTCCTGCAAAGGTATTATCAACAATAAGCGGAACCTTGTATTTGCCCGCAAGTTTTGCAAATGCTTCAAAATCGGGTATGTTAAATCCCGGGTTTCCTATAGTCTCAACATAAACAGCCTTTGTATTATCATCGATAAGCTCTTCGAATGATGAGGGTTCGAGGTCCCTGGCAAAACGCGCCTCAATACCAAAATTGGCAAATGTAACCTTGAACTGGTTATGACTCCCGCCATAGAGATAGGGTGAAGTAACAAAATTGTCGCCTTTCCTCATTATTGTGGTAAGGGTTATGAACTGTGCGGCATGACCCGAGGCAACGGCTAGTGATGCAACACCGCCCTCCAGGGCCGCTATCCGTTTTTCAAAAACATCTGTTGTAGGGTTATTGATCCTTGTATATATATTCCCCCATTCTGCCAGATCGAAAAGATCAGCTGCATGTTTTGCATTCTTAAAGACATATGATGATGTCTGGTAAAGAGGAACAGCTCGCGATAAAGTTTCCTTGTCGGGATGATGTCCCGCATGTACCTGTAATGTTTCAAATCGTATTTTTCCATTTGCCATGATTTCCAGAATTTAAATTATACAATAGCCGGACCATCACATCTACCATAACAGTAACTGTCTCCGGCACAATACTTAAATAAGGTATGAGTGTAAGAATTGTTCTTACCGGCACATGCACATAGGCAGGAGCGGCATGATGAAGTTGTTGTGTGTCAGATGAATTGAATTCATTTCTTTTAGTGTTAGAATTTTTATCATCTCCCGGTCTTTCCGGGATTAGGTTTTGGCACCGTTCTCCTTTTAGTGGATTGGTTGCCAGGGTTTCACAGAGCCTAATCTCTTCACCCTTCTTAATAAAAATCAAACACCCTTAAAGGAAGGAATATTTGATTTGTGACTGCAAAGATATGAATGATTTTTAAATTTCCAAACTGCATATATCCGGATAATAAATGAGACAATAAACATATAACTGATTTTTACCTTATTTTTGTGGTATCAAACGATTTTATGATGCAAAACGACTTTTTTATATTTAACAGCCTGACAAAAAAGAAGGAACAGTTCAAACCGCTTCATGATCCTTTTGTGGGAATGTATGTATGCGGCCCGACAGTTTACAGCGATGCCCACCTGGGTCATGCGCGTCCTGCCATTACATTCGATATTCTCTTCCGTTACCTTTCACATCTCGGTTATAAGGTAAGGTATGTGCGTAATATAACTGATGTAGGACACCTCGAAAACGATGCCGATGAAGGCGAGGATAAGATCGAAAAGAAAGCCCGGCTTGAACACCTTGAACCTATGGAAGTGGTACAGAAATATATGAATACATATCACAGGAACATGGAAGAGCTTAATACCCTCAATCCGTCCATAGAACCAAGAGCATCAGGTCATATAATTGAACAACAGGAGTTTATAAGCTCTCTTATCGAAAAGGGCTTTGCTTATGAGACAAACGGATCAGTTTATTTTGATCTGACAAAATACAACGAAAGTTATGATTATGGTATCCTTTCCGGAAGGGTGCTGGAAGAATTGCAGAGTAATACAAGGTCGCTGGAAGGTCAGGATGAGAAACACAGCTCTTTCGATTTTGCCCTCTGGAAAAAAGCTTCTCCGGAACATATAATGAGATGGCCTTCTCCATGGAGCGATGGTTTCCCGGGCTGGCACCTGGAATGCTCTACCATGAGTACTAAATATCTTGGTAATGAGTTTGATATACACGGAGGAGGAATGGACCTTCTTTTTCCTCACCATGAGTGCGAAATTGCTCAGTCAACCGCTGCCCTTGGCAAAGAACCTGTCAGGTACTGGGTGCATAATAACATGATTACAATCAACGGACAGAAAATGGCCCGGTCACTTGGTAACTTCATAACTCTCGATCAGCTTTTCAGTGGTGATCACCCGCTGTTGCAAAAAACCTACAGTCCCATGACAATCAGGTTCTTTATCCTGCAGGCTCACTACAGGAGTACAATAGACTTTTCCAATGAGGCGCTGCAGGCAGCAGAAAAAGGATTACAGAAACTGATGAAGGCGGGTGAAACACTCAGGCGGCTGAAGCCTTCAGGAGAATCCACTGTTGATATCAACGACCTGGAGAAAAGGTGCTATGAGGCTATAAATGATGATCTCAACAGCCCTGTCCTTATATCTCATCTTTTCGATGGCGTCAGGATGATCAACTCTGCTACCGATGGATCTGAAAAAATCGATGCTCTGTCGTTGGAGAAACTGAAGAAGATTTACGTCACCTTTGTTTCGGATATCCTTGGATTAAAGGATGAAGCTGCCGGGACAAACGATGAAAAACTTACAGGCGACCTTATGGATATTATTATCGGCTTACGGCAGGAAGCAAAGAATAATAAGGACTGGGCTGCCTCTGATAAGATACGAAACATGCTAACAGATGCCGGTATAAGTCTGAAAGATCTTAAAGATGGTGCAGAGTGGAGCCGAAAATGACGACCACGATGCAACGGCGCATAGGTCAATTCCAGTCTCCCGCGAGGAGAATCCGAATAAATCAGCCTCTCCTCACACTGACTCTTCAACCCAAAGCTTAGCCCCTGGCAGTATAATTAATATGAATAATCTTCAGCAATATTTAACACCGGTAATTTACATTGGATCCGTACCTCTTGGAGGAAATAATCCGATACGTATTCAGTCGATGACAAACACCGACACCCTCAACACAAAAGCAACCGTAGCACAGTGCATAAGGATCATAGAAGCGGGTGCCGATTTTATTCGTCTTACAGCCCAGGGAATAAAAGAAGCCGCCAACCTCGAATCAATAAAAAGAGAACTGGGAAAAGCCGGATTCAGCACACCCCTTATTGCAGACATCCATTTCAATCCTTCCGCTGCCGAAACGGCTGCCCGTATAGTTGAAAAAGTAAGGATCAACCCGGGTAACTATGCAGATAAAAGGGCATCCTTTGAGAAATTTGAACTTACAGATAAAGAATACAATGAGGAGATTGAACGTACACATAAAAGACTCCTGCCCCTGATAAATATTTGCAGGGAACACGGCACTGTGGTCAGGATAGGGATTAATCACGGTTCTCTTTCCGACCGTATTATGACAAGATATGGCAATACACCTGAAGGAATGGTATCTTCTGCACTCGAATTTATAAATATCTTCCGTGCCGAGAACTTTAACGCTCTTGTCCTTTCAATGAAATCATCAGATACTTCTGTTATGATCAGATCGACAAGAATGCTTGTCACACAACTGCAGGAAAAAGGCTACTCATACCCTCTTCACCTGGGTGTTACGGAGGCAGGCGAAGGAGAAGACGGGAGAGTGCGTTCTGCCGCAGGTATCGGTGCACTTCTTTCCGAAGGTATTGGAGATACAATAAGAGTATCGTTGTCAGAAGACCCGGAAAAAGAAATTCCTGTGGCAAGGAAGATTATTAACTGGTATCCGCGGGGTATTGCAGCTAAAAACGAGACGTCTCGATTGAAAAAGGAGACTCCTTCTTTTCTGCCCGGAGCAATAAAGGATCTTAAAACACCTCTTGTAATAGCTCCTGTATTTCAGGATAACAACACCCTTACGGGAATATGCGCTGATGCAGGGTTCCGTACAGGTATAAACACAGGAAATCCGATAAGGACAGATGGTTCAGCAGATATAATATTGTTAAAAAAAGTTCCTGAGGATTTTCCCGGAAATATTCCTCTGATTGTTCCTGCTAATGTTTTCAGACAGGACAGGAGACATGCTTCTCTTTTCCCTCTTTATTCACCTGAAACATTTCCTGAGGATGCAGATAAACAGGCAGAATTAAATGTAATTCATTTCGGTCCCGGTTCGCAGCTTACTGACCTTAAAAAGGCTGATCCTCAAAAGACAATCATTTTATTTTCATTCGATCCGGGCCGGACTCTCTTTGCTGCTGATAAGTTCCTTAAATATTTCGAAGAAAAACGATTAAATTTTAATGTTATATTAAATCCTGTGTTCAGTGAAAATGAGATTGAGGACCTAAGGATAAAAGCAGCCTCACTGCTCGGGAAATATGTGACTGACAAAAGAATTGCCGGAATAGCCATTACCAACAATGGTGACATACCTGTAAGGGATGTGACCGCTCTGTCGTTTTCCATCCTGCAGTGTACTGAAACACGTATAACACGAACAATGTATCTGTCGTGTCCTACCTGCGGCAGAACCAAATTTAACCTGCAGGAATCTGTAAAAAAAGTAAGGGAAGCAACAGGTCATCTTAAAGGCCTAAAGATAGCTGTAATGGGGTGTGTGGTTAACGGTCCGGGTGAAATGGCAGGTGCCGATTACGGGTATGTTGGTGCAGCAGGCGGGAAAGTCCATATCTACAGGGGCACTGTTCCTGTTCTTAAGAACATACCTGAAAAGGATGCCGTTAATGAACTGCTCAAAATAATAGAATCGGATAATTGCGGAGGTGAATGATACACATCCGGCCATAAAAATAATTACCTTATAAACATACCGGTAGCAGTCTGATTATACAGCTCATACAAGCCTGTAATCAAGTTGTTTCTTCTGCAGATCGGCCCTGACAACCTCAATACTGACCTTATCGCCAAGGGTAAATACCTTTCCTGTTGATCTCCCTTTTAAGCAGTAACATTCCTCGTCATATTCATAATAGTCATCATCCAGATCCCTGATCGATACCATACCTTCACAGTGGTTCTCAACTATCTCAACATAGATACCCCATTCGGTCACTCCGGATATGATGCCCTCAAATACCCGGCCCGTCTTGTCGCTCATGTATTCAACCTGCTTATACTTAACTGATGCCCGTTCAGCTTCCGATGCCAGCCGTTCCATCTTTGATGAATGATCGCACAGCTTCTGTATCTTTTCCTTCCTCTCCGGTGTCTCCTCAGCCAGGTATGATGTTAGCAGCCTGTGCACCATCATGTCGGGATACCTCCTGATGGGCGATGTGAAATGAGTATAATACTTAAAGGATAACCCGTAATGCCCTATGTTATCTGTTGAATAAACTGCCTTTGCCATTGCTCTGAGGGCCAGGGTCTCAATAATGTTCTGCTCTTTCTTCCCTTCCACATCGTGAAGCAGCTTGTTCATGGCTTTGGGTAACGATGACTTCTCATCATCTGCCAGTTTATATCCGAAACGTGTTATAAAATGACTGAAGTTGCTTATCTTCTCAGGATCGGGCCTGTCGTGGATCCTGTAAACAAAGGTCTTGCCCTTTATCTTCTTACCAACATATTCAGCCACTTTTTTATTTGCAAGGAGCATGAATTCCTCAATAAGCTGGTTGGCGGTTCCCATATCGCGGAATTTGATTGCCAGTGGCTTGCCCTTCTCATCCAGTTCAAAGCTGACCTCCACCTTCTCAAATGAAAAAGCCCCTGCCGCAAACCGTTTGTCACGAAACTGTTGTGCCAGCCTGTGCAGCACCTGCACCTGTTCTTTCATATCACCTTCACCGGTATCAATCACCATCTGGGCTTCGGAATAAGAGAATCGCTTGTCGGAATTAATTATAGTCCTCCCGAACCATTCAGATACAACTTCCGATTTATCATTCAGCTCAAAAACAGCAGAATAGGTCAGCTTATCTTCCGAAGGATTAAGTGAACATATATGATTGGATAATCTCTCCGGCAACATAGGGACCACTCTGTCTACCAGGTAAACTGATGTTGCACGTTGCTTTGCCTCCTCCTCGAGCAGTGAGTCTCCCTTTACATAGTGAGTCACATCCGCTATATGTACTCCTACTTCCCAGTTTCCGCTATCAAGCTTCCTCAGTGAAAGAGCATCATCGAAATCCCTGGCGTCGGCTGGGTCTATTGTAAATGTCGGGATATCCCTGAAATCCCTTCTTGCTTTTATATCATCCGCAGTTATAACAGCGTTTATCTTTTCAGCATCATGCTCCACCTCATCGGTAAATGCATAGGGTAGTTCAAACTCCGCCAGGATGGCATGCATCTCCGTCTCATGAACACCAGGTTCACCCAGCACATCAATGATCTCAGCCACAGGATTTTTAGATTTGGAATCCCATTCGATAACCTTTGCCACAGCCTTTTGTCCCTGTTTTGCCCCATTGAGTTTTGACGAGGGAATAAAAAGGTCAAAAGGCATATTTTTATTGTCGGGAATGAGAAAGGCAAAATTCGGCATGACCTCAACAGTACCAACAAATGATGTCCTCCATCTTTCAATGATCTCAACCACTTCACCTTCAGGCCTGGCACCTTTCTTACGGGCAAAAAGCCGTACCTTCACCCTGTCGCCATGAAGCGCTGTCTTAAGATTTCTGGCAGTAACAAAGACATCCTCATCAAGATCTTCCGTGTTGATAAATCCGTAACCCATCCGTGTCATATCGACTGTTCCTGTGATATTCCCCCGGGTTTGTTTTGCAGTATATTTACCCCTGAATACCTCTTTTGCCCTGCCCTGTTTAGCCAGGTCCCGTAAAATACCGGAGATCATCAGCTTAGTAGAAGGATCAGTTATATTAAGCTGCCTGGCTATCTGTTTGTGGTTTAATCCCTGGCCTGTCGACCCTGATAATAGATTAAGAATATCTTCTGAAAGTTTTTCACCGGAAATTCCTTTCTTTTTTCTGTGCTTGCCCTTGCTGCTCATACAACTGTTTTTGCGAAGGTACGAAAAGGTAGCACAAATTTTAATACATTTGATTTATAATTGGATATCATGACAGATTTAAATATAATTCTTAAGCATTCGCCCTCAGTTGTTACAAGGAAAACCGGGAATGAATATGTTCTTGTTCCCATAGCAGATAATATTGCCGATATGGACAGTGTTTTTACTCTTAATGAAACAGGAGCATTCATTTGGGAGCTGATAGACGGTAAAAAGAATATTGGTAATATTGTTAAAGCGCTGACCAAAGAATATGAAACAGATGAAGCAACTGCGGAGAAGGATATCCTCGAATTTATCGGGACGATGCACAAATACCTGTTAATCGGCAGCCGGGAATGAGACCGGCATGCAACATGCATTACCATGTACCCGGCAGAAAAAAATATGTTAATTACGAATCGATCCATATAGATGCAGAACCTGAATTTAAATATTGCGGGATACAGAATTTGTTTCCTTTCAGCAGAAAAGGGTCCCGACCTGATCCCTTCGGAACGATTCAGAAGGAATATTTGTTCCACATGTGAATCAGATGTTCAGGTTACCGTTCATAATGGCCTGATAAAGCTTCCGGGAACAGCGCTGAGAGTCTTCCATGCACCTTTTGTTGAGGAGATTAATGGTGTACAATTACGTCATAAAGCTAACTTCTGGAGTATATGGAAATACAGGAAAGACCTGTATATACTCACTGTATTCCCTCTAATGGATACTGAAAAAAACGCTGTACTTAAATTCTCCCCTGATAATAAGAACTGGGACCTCTGGATTGAGGGTTCCAATAAGGAGATTGATCCTTTTGAATATCCTCTCGACGGCCTGATACTGTATTACCTAACTGTTATGCACGGTGATATAATGATCCATGCTTCAGGGGTAAATCATTCCGGTTTTGGATATATCTTCAGCGGGGTGTCGGGAAAAGGGAAATCGACAATGGCATCACTCTGGGAAGAGAAAGGAGCCAAAGTGATTCACGACGACAGGCTGATAATAAGAAAAAAGAAAAATGGCTATATGATGTATAATACCCCTGTCTATAATAATGATACTCCCGCGGAATCGGTTCTGAACAGGATCTTCATTATTGAACACGGTCCGGAAAACAGGATAACTCCCTTAAGAGGAGCCCTGGCAATAAGCATGATAATGTCAAACTGTATTCAGCATAACTGGGACCATGACATCGTTGAGGGTTTGCTGGAGTCGGTAACAGACATGTGTAACTCCATACCCGTAGCGAAGCTTTCATTTAAGCCTGATAAACGCGTTATAACTCTCATAATAAAAGATGAACAGCGGTAAGCACAGGAATATTATGAAGGACCTGAGTCTCACTCTTCTTGCTGAAGGAAAAACAATCAGGATAAAGGCTCATGGTTATAGTATGTACCCATGCATCAGGCCCGGGTCGCTCATCATCATCGAACCTGTTAAGATAAAAGGTCCCCCGGTTCCGGGCGAGATTATAGCAATACAGAGGGAGACCGGCCTTATCGTACACAGGCTTGTTCGTATTAATAAAAAAGAAGGAATACCTTTATACATTGCCAGGGGCGACAGTAATGCCTACCCCGACGCTCCTGTTAAGCTCAGTATGATAGCCGGCAGAGTTACAGGCGCAGAGACATCAGGTGAAAACCCGGTAAAGGCAGATATCAGCATAAACACAAATCCGGGTTATTTCTTTAAAAGACTTAGAGTGATTGCGCTTATGATTAAAAAAAAGTTAACGGCAAAATAAGGATGAAGCCCGATGAAAGAGAAGATTAAGTTATTCAGGGAATCGATCGGCCTGGTATGGAAAAGCGCCCCGGGCTGGGCTTTTGCCAACACGATGATGTCGGTAATAAGGAGTGCCTTCCCCCTGTTGCTGATCTGGCTTATCAGGGTTGTAATCGATGATATTACAAGGGCTGCACAAAATGGTGCGGCGACCGCCACCGGTGTTGTTATGATGCCTGTACTGGTTCTTGCAATTGTATGGTTTCTTGATGAGGTATCATCAGACTTCAGTAATTATGTGCGTAAGAAACAGGCTCTGAAGCTCGAGACATACATGTATGGCCTGATACATGAAAAATCTGTCAGTCTCGACCTTATCAACTTCGAACGACCGGAATATTATGACTGTCTCTCAAGGGCATCACGTGAAGCACCCTGGAGACCCAACAGTATCCTCAATAATATTGTATCCATGCTGCGGGGTCTGCTGTCACTGCTGCTGATGGCCGGAGTTATCTTCACATTCCGATGGTGGCTGGCAGTAATACTCATACTTGCAAATATACCGGGGATATGGCTGCGCCTTCATTATGCCAATGTACTTTATAATTTCAGGAGAGAGCAGACACCTGAGGCAAGGAAATCCGCCTATTTCAACTGGCTTCTCACAGGCGACAGACCCTCGAGGGAACTCAGACTTTTCGGACTGGGCGACTATTTTCGCGATCTCTTCAGAAAATCATTCCTCAAACAAAAGGAACAGGAAGTTGAAATAATAAGAAAGAGGACAATGATTGAACTGGTCTCAAACCTTTTTAAAGCCGGAGCTCTGTTAATCACCTTCATTTATATATCAGATGCCTCAATTGGTGGCAGGATATCACTTGGTCAGCTGGCTATGTACCTCGTGGCATTCAGGCAGGGAATGGTCTATATCAAGGACTTATTTGTATCCATGGCAGGCCTGTACGAAGACAGTCTTTTCATTGGTGATACTTTCGAATTCCTGAACCTGGAGGAGAAAATAAAAGCTCTTGAGCCTGTAAAGGAAATAACTACTTTCAAAGACAGCATTGTAGCCGCTAAGATATCATTCACATATCCGGGAAATACTTTTAGCAGTATAAATAATATTTCCCTTGAAATTAAAAAGGGAGAGATACTCGCACTGGTCGGACCTAATGGTGCCGGCAAAAGTACTCTTGCAAGGTTATTGTGCAGGCTCTATGATCCTGACAGTGGGACACTGATGACCGACAATACCGATATAAGGCATTTCGATCCTCCGGAATATCGTAAAATGTTCTCTGTAATCTTCCAGGATTTTATGCTGTATAATCTTTCAGTGGGAGAGAATATAAGAATGGGAGACATTAAAAACGGGAATCCTTCAGGAAGAATAAGGGAGACAGCTGCTACGACAGGGATACATGAATTGATTGAGAGCTTCCCGAAATCTTATGAAACTGTAATAGGAAATCTCTTCGACGACAGCCGGGAATTAAGCTGGGGGGAATGGCAAAAAATAGCCCTGGCCAGAGCCCTGTTCCGCGCTGCCCCTGTTTTAATCCTTGATGAGCCTTCAAGCGCTCTTGATGCGGAGACAGAATATGATATTTTTAACAGGTTCAGGGAAATAGTAAAGGGCAGAACATCCATCCTCATAAGCCACCGTTTTACAAATGTCAGCCTTGCCGACAGAATAATTGTCCTTGATAAAGGAACTGTGGCAGAAACCGGAACCC
Organism: Bacteroidales bacterium; assembly: GCA_035268305.1. Classification (GTDB taxonomy): domain Bacteria; phylum Bacteroidota; class Bacteroidia; order Bacteroidales; family VadinHA17; genus LD21. The sequence continues at coordinate 16,062 of DATFLA010000116.1, forward strand.
ATGAAGAACTGATGAGTAAGGGTGGCATTTATTATACTATGTACTCTAAACAGGCAGGAAGATTTGATAAATGAATGCACCCGGGAAAATAAATACTGAGGAGAGACTACTGCTGGACCTCTGCAGGCTTGAGACTGATGATATCCGGAAGACTCAAATTACTGACCTTGCCAAAGAAGTTACCAGGTGGGATTACTTTTCCACACTGGCTGCCATGCATGGCGTTGCTGCCCTTGTTTATTATAATCTTGAAAAAAACAACCTGCTGAAATATGTTCCATCCGGAATAACAGACGAGCTGAAAACTGCCATGCTTAAAAGCATTGGCAGAAATGTTTTCCTTACCGAATCGCTTGCTGAAGCTTTGAATCTCCTGAATTCCCATAATATTAAAACAGTCCTGTTAAAAGGTATGGCACTTGAGAAGAGCATTTATGGAAACAGGGGGCTCAGGCAAATGAACGATATTGATATCCTGGTTGAAAGATGGAAGTGTCTGAAAGCCAGGAGTATTCTTATGAATAAAGGATTCACTTCCCTTCCGGTTAAGTCGGTGCTTCATAAATTAATCCTTGACAGGATCGGCAAACATCTCCCTTCCCTTATAAAAAACGGTGCTTCAATAGAGATACATCACGAATTATTTACAGACAGGCTGCATTCTCTAACCGGAAAGATAATTGACAGCAGTAAAGAGGTGTCTGTTAACGGGGAAAAAGCCTTTATCCCTCATCCGCAGCTATTTTTCCTGTACCTGATACGACATCTTGAAAAACATGAAGCAAATAATGAATCTCAATTGCGGCTTTATACCGACCTTATTGTAATGCTGGAAAAATATTCAGGACTGATCATCAACCACGACTTTTTACATCTTGTGTCGGATGCAGGCATGAAAAGTGTCATGGCCGGTCATCTGTATTCCCTGCAGGAATTCTGGTCCGTGGAATTTCCCGGATGGCTCAGGTCATTTATTAAAAACAATAATCCTTCAGACACAACGGAATGTTTCCTGTTTTTCCTCCGTAGCCCGAAAAATGACCTGACAAACAGGCATGGGATCTACAGTCAGGTAGTAAAGGAGATCCCTGGTGTTCACAGAAAAATAATATTTGTTCTTGGAGATATCTTCCCCACACTGACATTTATGAAAAAGCGTTATAAATGTTCCGGAAATCTAAAAGCAGTACTTTACTATCCTCACAGGCTTGGTAAGCTTTGGTGGCTTATACATAGAAAGGGAACTGACAGGGTTTAAAATATTGTTTAAGATATGCTAACCTAAATTTACTATCATGCGGGGCATTATTTTTACTAATTTATTTAGACCGCATAAAGATTTGTATCGCTGACCATTACATTGAGCCTGTAAATTTTTTCAGCCGGAAAAATCTAAATTTTTTTGACCATAACCTATTATTGCTTATATTTATAGTAGATGTGAGACTGTTTGATTAAAAATATAATATCTGATGAACAGGTTTCGTAAAGAGACAATGAAGTCGCGTATTCTCAGGTTAGCGGGATTAAAAGGTACCGGAACCCCTGCCGAGCTTGCAGTTAAGCTTGATATCAGTGAAAGGAGTGTTAAGAGGATTGTAAAAGAAATAAGGGAAGAGGGCATTTATATCAGGTATAACAGCACCAGGAAATCGTATGTAATTGATGAAAAAAAATAGAAATGTGTTGTATAACATATAATATGGCCATTGTTCTGGCCCCGGCGTTTAATATTATTGCATACAGAATAGTCAATGTAGTAGGCAAATATGCAGGGTTTTGATTTCACATAAAAAGGCAAGAAGATGTGGTTTGGCTGTTTTTTTATCGATTACTGTACTGAAAATTCCAATCATTTTCAGAATGTCTCGCTGCAGTAATGTGCTTTCAGTCGTGTCCCTAAAGGGCATAGGTCGCACACGACCTGGTACCATTTCCCCGGAGAAGTCCCACACTTTTCCGGGGCTTCTTTTTCCACATGGTTCATCCGGCAGT
>DATFLA010000117.1:0-4150 GCA_035268305.1 Bacteroidales bacterium
CTGTATGATCCCTGCAGGGAAAAATACAAGTCCTGCCTGCAATGCGGTGTAACCCAGTGAGTTTTGTAGATATATCGGAAGCAGAAATGCATTTCCGAAAAAAGCCAGCCCGAATATAAAAAGAATCAGAGTTGACATTCCAAAGTTATGATCTTTCAGTAACCTCAGATTCAAAATGGGGTGCTTAATCCGCAATTCTATGATTACAAAGGCAATAAGGCTTACGGCAGAAATAAAGAAATTTGTTACAATAAAAGTTGACCCCCATCCGCCGGTATTCCAGCTTGAATTTCCTGTTGCAAATGCCAGCAGTAATGAACCCAGGCCGATAGTCATTGTGAGAAATCCGAAAATATCAAACTTTTCCCTGATCTGATTCTTGTATTCATCCTGGATAATGTAAACGGCGAGGATAGCAAGGATTCCGACAGGAATGTTTATGTCGAAGATGGCGTGCCATGTATAGTTGTCAACAAGAAAACCTCCGACAAGGGGGCCTAGTGATACGGAAGCTGCAGCTGCTATACCCCAGAATCCCAAAGCTACACCTCGTTCCCTGGGTGGGAAAGTCCGTGTTACGATAGCCATGCCGACCGGCATTAACAATCCGGCACCGGCGCCCTGGAAGATTCTGAAAGTAATCAGGATGTTTTCATCCCATGAGAGGCTGCATGCCAGGGAGCCCAGCGTGAACAGGGCGAGTCCCAGCATATAAGTTAACTTGTAACCAAAGCGATCTGCAATCCATCCGGAGGAAGGAAGTATGACTGCAAATGACAGCATGTAAGCTGTCATTACCCACTCAATCTGGTCAACACTTACCCCGAAAACAGCCATCATTTTCGGGAAGGCCACGCTTACGATAGTAGCATCAAGTACGGCCATGAATGTCCCGATCATGACACTCATGAGCACAAGCCATTTGTTTGGACCACCTGCTACTTCCCAATCTGAATGTGGATTTTGCTGTAGAGCCATTTTATTACTTTCCTTTCCCTTTTATTTTTACCTTGACTTCAACAGACATGCCTGGTAACAGAACAACTTCCCCTTCCGGCTGCCCGCCTGTTTTAAAGATGGTCAGTTTCAACGGTACTCTTTGTGTTACTTTGGTAAAGTTACCGGATGCATTGTCCGGGGGTATCAACGAAAACTGGGATGCGGTGCTGTTGCCGAACTGGTAAAATACCCCTTTGAAAGTTGCGAAAGGGAAAGCATCGACTTGAATATCTGCAGTATCGCCTAAATGAATCTTATATAGTTCGTTCTCCGGAAACATCGAGGTAACCCAGCTGTCTTTTGTGCCAAATACGGTGAAAATTCCCTGCCCCGGTGTAACCACATCGCCCGGCATGATCCATCTTTTAGCTGCTACACCATCCATAGGGGCATATATATTAGTGTGTGATAATGAAGTCCTCAGAGTACTCAATGTGGAATGGATTACTGGTATTTTAGCATTAGCCAGCATCATTCCCACTTTGGCTTCCTCGTATGCTTTTTCCATATTTTGATACTTCGCTTTTGGGATCACGTTGGCTTCATATTGTTCTTTGGCACGATCATAGTTTATTTTTGCCTGTTCCATCTTTACCCTGGCTAATTCAATACTCAGGTTGGCTTCCTTTAAACTTACCTCTGCCTGCCTGATTCGTGCCACGTAATCGGTAGAATCCAGTTTAACCAGCAGTTCTCCCTTTTTTATATGATCACCTTCATGGATATATAGTTTTACAACTCTACCCGGTATTTGTGAACTCACAGTTACTTTGTAGGCATCTACATAAGCATCGTCAGTAGTTACAAATTCAGAATGTTTGATGTACCACCAGGTACCTGCTCCAACAACTGCTGTAATCAATACAAATCCGACTATCAAACTCCCAAGCTTCCTTTTTTTGGGCTTAGGAGTATCGTTTACTGTTTCTTGGTTTTCGCTTTTCATTTAACTCTCCAAAATTTTATTTTATGCTGTTTTAATGTTTCAAACTGACTATAATATATTGTTATGTATTTTGATACTTGTGATGTTTATTAATTCACAAATACCTATATTATTACAAATTAACTCTTAAAATGTTCTTTAATTTTCCTTATTCATAATCATATTGTATATCAGGTCTTTATTTTTAAATGCGTTTACTTGTTTACACAGACTATGTTTAAGTTGGATTTTGTCCATACCGGGTACCGTAGTCGTATAATTCCCGGCTAAAACAATGAACTCAGGTAATATGATTGTTATCCCTGGGTGCAGACCCTGCATAGCCATTGTAAAGGCTGGCGGCAAAGATAATAATTTTACATAGAAGGATGAAAGTAATTCAACCGGTTGGAATTTCAGAATGAAGTATGGCAGGATGTTGAAATTCTGTGATTTATTCTATGATTTTATCCGGAAACCTATAGTATCCTTATGAAAATTGACGGTATGAAATACGAACAGACAGTAAATAAAAAAGGCATGAGTCTTTCATACTTATTTCATATAGCTATATCAGGTTTCTCCAACAGTTTTAAGGTTCTTTCATATTAACTTGAATTTATTTATCTTGTATTGTTTTGTGATGAGTGAGTGCCAGTCACGAAGGTGAATATCCGGATTTACAATCAAAATGATAATTAATGGAACCTGTCTATTTCAAAGATCAGTTTGAATTCTGTAAATGGTTGGAGGACAATCATGATAAAAAATCGGAAGTACTTGTTGGCTATTATAAGGTAAGCTCAAAAAAACCCAGTATGACATGGTCCCAATCTGTGGATCAGGCCATTTGTTTCGGATGGATAGACGGAATACGCAGGTCTGTTGACAAGGATAGGTATTGCATCCGCTTTACTCCAAGAAGGCCAAATGGCATCTGGAGTAAAATAAACATTAAGAAGTTTGAAGAACTCAACAAAAAGGGGCTCGTAAAAAAAGAAGGTCTTGATGCTTTTAACAGGCGAAAGGAAGATAGATCGGGAGTCTATAGCTTTGAACAGGACTCAGCCGGGAAGCTGGATGAAAGTCTTGAAATAATTTTTAAATCAAATGTGGAGGCCTGGGATTTCTATAATAAACAGTCACCTTCATACAGAAGAACAACAGTTCACTGGATCATGAGTGCAAAACAGGAGACAACAAGAGTATCCAGGTTAAAAAAATTGATACAGGCCAGCGGAAAAATGACAAGGTTATTTTAACAGAATAGTCCACAGTGATCACAAGGCTTTCAATGGCAGACAGGTTTCATTAAATAATTTTTCGCATGATAAGGACCATAGTGGAAAATCATCTTAAACCAAAATCGGATTATGTCTATGGTTTTGCAGACTTGAAAGGTCTGTTGTCGGGGAAATATTCCGATTTCAGTTATGGCATTTCAATAGGTAAAAGACTGGATTACAATATAATCAACCAGCTTAATGATGGCCCGACAATTGAATATTTTAATCACTATAACAACATTAATAAGGAACTTCGGGAATTGACCCTGGAAATTCAGAAGGATTTAGAATGCTGTGGCCTTTCCTCTTTACCGATACTGCCAACAATCTCAACAGGATCAGAGAAGAATAAGGATTATTTAAGATCCTTGTCGTATGATATCTCACATAAAATGATTGCAACAAGGTCGGGACTCGGCTGGATCGGAAAAACAGCCCTGCTTATCACGAAAGAATTCGGGCCAAGACTAAGATTGGTTACAATTCTGTTAAAGAAAGATCCAGGTTGTCAATCAAAACCTGTTGAAGAAAGCAAATGCGGGAAATGTAACATTTGTGTTGAACAATGTCCGGCAAAAGCAGCCAGCGGCGTTCTGTGGAATGTTAACATACACCGTGACAAATTTTTTAATGCGTTTAAATGCATGGAAAAATGCGGAGAACTTGCGAGGGAGAAGCTTAATGTTGATGAACATGTCTGCGGTGTATGTTTAAGAGTCTGCCCGGTAGGCAGGAGCCGGGGGACCTGATGCCACGGTATTCCTGCAGACTTATTCCGGATAAATGGAACCTATATGACAAACCTGAAAGGTTAAGTTGGAAAAACGATAAGAACAGGCTGAAATTTAAAATCTGTAATTCAACTTCTGTCATTCTATTTTAGGACGTTAATAAACTTCCGACATTAATGTTTTTTATTACTAAATTTATAATGATTTTT
>DATFLA010000118.1:0-2279 GCA_035268305.1 Bacteroidales bacterium
ATGACTTACATCAATAAACGTCAGTCAGCCCAGGCAGAAAAGCAGGCACAGCTTAACAAAGAGATATATAAAGACTACATAGCAAAAAACGAAGAGTTTCTTGCAAAGAACAAAGAGAAACCAGGTGTTATCACCACAGCCAGCGGTTTGCAGTATGAGGTTTTAAAGATGGGAAAAGGTCCGAAACCGACTGCACAGAGCACCGTAAAGGTAAACTATGTAGGTACACTTATCGACGGATCAGAATTTGACTCTTCCAATAAAAAGGATGAACCGGCCCAGTTTCCCGTATCAGGTGTTATTCCGGGTTGGACCGAAGCACTGCAGCTTATGCCTGTAGGTTCCAAATTTAAATTGTTTATACCTGCCGATCTTGCCTATGGAGCAACCGGTGCAGGTGATGTTATCAAACCCTTCTCAACATTAATTTTTGAAGTTGATCTTCTTGAAATAGTAAAATAAATATGAACACAGCAGAGATACAGACACCAAAAGGCACCATGTTGGTAAGCTTCTACGAGGAAGATGCCCCTGGTACTGTAGCTAATTTTATATCACTTGCAAAGAGCGGTTACTATGACGGACTAGCTTTTCACAGGGTTATTCCTGATTTCGTAATCCAGGGAGGCTGCCCTTACTCAAAAGACATGAGCGATCCGCGTGTAGGCACAGGCGGCCCCGGCTATACTATTAAATGTGAGCTTAACGGTGGTAATCAGTATCACGACAAGGGTGTCCTGTCAATGGCTCATGCCGGAAGGGACACCGGTGGTTCACAGTTCTTTATCTGCCACAACCGGACTAACACAAAACACCTCGACAGGCAGCATACCTGTTTCGGAAAAGTCTACGAGGGACTTGATGTTATTGACGCAATAAGGCAGGGTGATAAAATAGAAAAGATTATAATCCACGAAGAATAATTAAGAATGGCTTTCGAAATTACAGGAAAAGTAATAGATATCTCACCTGTTAACCAGGTCAGTGATAAATTTAAGAAACGTGAATTTGTTGTTGAGAAAAAAGAGACAGGCGGGACAGCAGTTTTCATCGACTATATTAAGTTCCAGCTGATACAGGACAAATGCGACCTTATCAACGATTCATATATGAATGAAGAAGTTAAGATATGGTTCAACATCAGGGGTAATAAATGGGAACGCGACGGAAAAGTTAATTATTTCACTAACCTCGATGCCTGGAAAATAGAAAAGGTAACCGGTGCAGCTGGTGATCAGGAGGTTCCCTCACATACTACTCTCGAGGACATTCCGCCTGACATAGATGAGTTAAGCGACCTGCCATTCTGATAATTAATGAGATATAAAGAGGCTGTCTTGAAAGTCATAAATAACCTCAGCGTTTTTTGAACTTTTAAGACCGCCTCTTTTAAATTTACAGGTATGAAACGCAATATACTTTTTTCGGCAAGCATGATACTTTTTGCAGCTACCCTGCAATTATCAGCACAAACATCCGGTTCCAGGAAAATTCTAATGCCATACAACAGGATGATACAGCCTGCGGGAACACAAATATTTTTTGGTGATGCCTCAAGAGAGAACCATGCACTTGATGCTGCCCTGTCGCCTGATGGAAAATGGCTTGCTGTTGAGGAAAGATACAGCATTGTTTTTATATCGACACGCGATAATGAAGTAAAATTTATTCTTAGAAACTTCGATAATAAGCTGCTTGCAGGAGGAATGAATACTTATTCCGGTATTACCTGGCATAAGTCTAAAGACGGCATGGAAGTATTCTGGAGTTCTACAGGAAGAGGTAACAGCTCTTATGTACTGTCGGCCAAATGGGATGGAGAAACTGCTGTATTCGGGAAAATGCTCGGTTATAATCCGGAAAAAGACGCTGCCCTGGCATTACCCAATGAAATAAAGATAACAAAGGAAGCAGGGAAAGAATATATCTACGTTGTTCTGAATGGTAACAACAAGGTTTTCAAACAGGACCTCTCCAATGGAGACACGATATGGATTGCTGATCCTGGAGTGGCCCCCTATGGTCTTGTCATGGCTTCGGGCAAACTATATGTAACCAACTGGGCAGGCAGGCATCCTGAAAAGTATGATAAAGAAGTAGCAGGGGTACCATGGGGACTGGCAAGGGTAGACAATAATGCAGGCGGAGCAACACGTGAAGGCAGCGTTGCTGTTATTGATCCTGAAAACGGACATATAATCAAAGAGATCATTGTAGGGCTTCATCCCAACGGGATTATCTCTGACAGGGAAGGGAAATATATATATGTTACCAACTCG
>DATFLA010000119.1:0-4090 GCA_035268305.1 Bacteroidales bacterium
CTGGCTGATGAACCAACAGGGAACCTTCATACCGACCAGGGCAGGCAGATTATGGATCTCCTGAAGAAACTTAACAGTGAGGGTATAACTTTAATACAGGTCACTCATAACGAAGAATTTGCAAAATATGGCAACAGGATAATACGGTTATCAGATGGACTGATATCGAGTGATGAGAAGAGATAAAAACCCTGTTAAGATAAAATACGTCGCACCGCCAAACTGTTAGATCATACTAATAGCAATACCGGTTAAATAGTACCCGGACAGGCACTTAAATTTAAAAAGATGTTCCGAAATTATTTAAAAACAGCCATAAACACGTTAAGACAGAATAAAGGTTTTGCCTTAATTAATATTTCAGGTCTCACACTTGGAATTACAGTAAGCCTTCTCATCCTTATGTATGTTGTAAATGAACTGAGTTATGAAGGATTTCAGAAAAACAGGAAAGACATATACAGGATAGCCCTTGAATGGGGCTCCGAAGGAAATACTATGAAATTTGCAGGATCGATGCCTGCACTTGCACTGGCAGTTGATTCCCAGCTTCCGGAGGTAAAAGCAGCTGTCAGGATAAAAAAAGATTATTCCGCCTCATTTAAAAACAGCGAAAACCAGGATATAAAAGAACCTGACACATATTTTGCCGATCCTGATGTTTTTAAAATATTCACCTTACCCCTGTTAGAGGGTGATGCCGGACAAGCACTTACAGATCCGTATTCTGTCGTTATAGCGGAGAGTGCCGCCAGAAAATATTTCGGAGAATCAGATGCTCTTGGACGGGAATTAACATATAACAATACTCCTTTGAAAATAACCGGGGTAATGAAAGATGTTCCTGAGAATACGCATCTTCACCCTGATTTCCTGATCTCTTTTTCAACACTTAAAGCTCTAGGACAGTCGCCACAGCGCCCATGGAACCAATGGGGTGATGATCTGACATATGTCCTTCTCAGCAACAATGTCAGTGCAAATACACTTGTCCCTAAAATGGACAGGATACTTAAAGAAAATGCAGGTGAATGGCTGTCATCAAGAATGAAATTCGAGATGCAGCCCCTGAGCAGTATCCACTGGGATAATACTATAAGAGGTGATATAGGTCCCAAAGGAAACAAGACTTATGTTTATATCTTTCTTTCAGCCGCAATTTTAATACTGTTGATTGCCTGTTTCAACTTTCTAAATCTTTCCGTTACAAAATACCTTGGAAGAGTAACGGAAATAGCCATACGCAAAACTGCCGGAGCAAGACGCAAACAGCTTGTCTTCCAGTTCCTGACGGAGACTATGGTTATTGTTATTATATCAGCTATGACAGGAATATTTCTTTTTGAACAGTTCTATAACGGGTTATATACTTTCCTTGGTAATAACAATGTTCTTACAGGCAATCATTTTTTAATACTGGGTGCACTTGTTCTTCTGATAATAACAGTTGTAGGCCTGACTGCCGGGATATACCCTGCATTATATATATCGAGGCTCATCCCCGTACAGATATTCAGGAAAGAGTCACTGAGCCAGGGCGGGAGCCTTTCTGTCAGGAAAATACTCGTTATGGCACAGTTTGCCATCGCCATTATTCTACTTATCGGAACCACTGTCATATTCCGCCAGCTGAACTACGTGGAAAATTCTGACCTGGGCTTTTCAAAAGAAGATGTCATACTTCTTAATTTTCCCGGACAGGACGATAAAATAAAAGGGAAATATGATGTATTGAAAAATGAATTGTTAAAAAACAGTAATATCAAATATTTATCTGGTGCCTATACACTTCCCGGGGTAAACAGCCAGATGAACATTGGTGTAAGCCAGCCGGGAGAGGAAGCCGATAAATCTGTTATCATTCAGGCTTTACCGGCTGATTATGGTTTTGTCAGATCCATGGGACTGCAAATAACAGAAGGACGCGATTTTTCAAAAGATTTTTCCACTGACCAGAATGGCAGCATATTAATTAACCAGTCCGCTGTCACAGCTCTTAACCTTGAACAAGCTGTAGGCTCAAAACTTATCATCCCAGGCGATAATTTCAAAGACGGGGTAACTGTTATAGGTGTGGTAAAGGACTTTCATGTCAAATCATTTCACGAAAAGATAAATCCTGTACTAATCTACATAAATCCCGATATGTACATAACAATTGCCATGAAGATCAGTCACGAGAATACCGGAGCCACTCTCACATATGTTAAAGATGTATGGAATACGGTTCTGCCCGGGACTCCTTTAAACTACAGGCGGCTGGATGATGCCTACAACAGCCTGTATGGTACCGAGCAAAAAAGCGGAAGACTTCTCACCATTTTCACAATACTTGCGATATTTATCTCGTGCCTGGGTCTGTTTGGCTTTTCTTCATATATTGTAAGCAGAAGGGTAAAGGAGGTTGGCATACGGAAAGTGCTTGGTGCAAAACCTTCAGGTATGCTTCTTATGCTGTCAAAGCAATTCTCTGTTTGGATACTTGTTGCAGGAATTATAGCAAGTCCTGTGGCATGGATCATAGCAAAAAAATGGCTTGGCAGTTTTGCATTTCATATCAGGATCGAATGGTGGATTTTTGCAGGTGCTATCATTGCAGAACTGTTAATAGCTTTCCTTACAGTAAGCTGGCAGACATGGAGAGCCTCTACAAGAAACCCGATGGAAGCTCTTAGATATGAGTAGGAAGATAAAAGGATCAAGATAAAGTTGGTAATAAACGTTGTCGCGCGGAATACAAATCCACGCAAACACTGATAAATGACAGATGAACCAAATCAATAATTCTTAAGCTCCCCAGTTTGGGGGGTAAAATGTGATGATAAACCGCAAGATCATTTTCAGAAACCTTACAAGGATAAAAAGTTATACCATCCTGAATATAACGGGTCTTGCAATTGCATTAACCTGTGTTATTGCCGTTGCTGTATGGATAGCCAGGGAACTTAGTTATGACAGGGAACTGCCTGATGCAAACAGGATTTACAGGCTCACATTCGAAACATCATTCTCAGGCAGCCATCTTCATTTTGCAAGATGTTATGAGAAATGGATATGGCAAATGCCTTCGGAGTTTCCGCAGATTGAAGAAATGGTAAGACTCAGACCATTAAGGCATACCGCGATCAAGGCAGGCGAAAACAGGTTTTATACTGACCGTGTCTTTGCCACTGATTCCAATTTCTTTAAGGTTTTTAATATCAGCATGGATTATGGTGATCCGGAAAAAGCACTGATCAGGCCACATACTGCAGTAATATCCGAATCAACGGCAAATAAATGCTTTGGTAAGATCAATCCTGTTGGTCATACCATAATGCTATCAGGAGAATATGATACAAAAATGGTTCCATATACCGTAAGCGGTGTGATGAAAGATTCTCCCACAGCGTCTCATATTCATTTCGATATCCTGACATCTTTTGAGAACCCTTCCGAATCTCCCGATTGGGCATATGTATATATTCTGCTAAAAAAGGGAACCAGGTCTGCAGACATTATGAACGGCTTTCCGGCCTTCATAAAGAAGGTTATACCGGAAGAGGACCAGGATAAGTATAAACCATTCCTTCAGAAAATAACGGATATTCATCTCTATTCTCATAAAGACAGGGAGGCTGAACCAAACGGAAGTATTACAAGTGTTTATCTGTTCATCCTTATCGCTTTAATTATACTTCTTGTTTCCTGGGTGAACAATTTTAACCTTAACAGAGCCAGACTCTATAATTTACAAAAACAGATATATGTACAGAAGATAACCGGATCCGGTAGTGTAAGCATAATCCTCCAGGCAATGGCAGAGGCAGGTGTTAACGTACTCATTTCATTCGCAGCGGCAGTTCTTATTCTTAATATTTCTTTAAATCCGGTCCGTACCATTTTTAATGCAAACCTGTTACCAGGAGGAATAAGCGATATAACCGCAGTATGGCCTGTAATTGCAATAGTACTGCTAATATCTGCTGTAGCAGGAAGCCTTCCTGTAATTTTGTACGTTATTTCGCGCTATGGGTCACTGAATTCCTTCAGGCTGATGCCAGAGAGAACCAAAGCGGGTCTTTCTTCCTATGGGATATTAATGACAATA
>DATFLA010000120.1:0-2637 GCA_035268305.1 Bacteroidales bacterium
TAAAAGTACAATAACTAAATAAATCACTTATGAACAGTAAACCAAAAACCGTCTATGAAGAAGTTACGGAGAAGGGCTATTCCCGCCGTGATTTTTTAAAATTCTGTGGCATGATGGCTGCATACCTGGGGCTTGAATCAAGTGCAGTTGGTAAGATAGCCCATGCCTTGGAGACTAAAGAAAGGCTGCCTGTTCTCTGGATGCATTTCCAGGAATGCACGTGTTGCAGTGAATCTTTTATCAGGTCATCACACCCGATTGTCGCTGATGTGATTCTTGACAAGATATCACTAGATTATACAGAGACTCTCATGGCTCCTGCAGGTTTCCAGGCTGAGAAATCGCTTCATGATACCATGGAGAAATACAAGGGGAAATATCTTCTTGTCGTTGAGGGTTCCGTGCCGACAGGAAATCCGGCTTATTGTACAATCGGAGGGAAGAGTGCTCTCGACCTCGTTAAGGAGACCGCTGAAGGAGCAACAGCTGTTATTGCATGGGGTAACTGTGCATCGGCAGGTTGTGTACAGGCAGCCGATCCTAACCCGACAGGGGCCAGACCAATTCATAAAATACTGCATGGCATTCCCATTATAAGCGTGCAGGGTTGTCCTCCAATAGCAGAGGTGATGGCTGGTGTGATTGTGTACCTGCTTACCTTCGAAAGGATACCCCAGCTTGATTCACTTGGAAGACCAGAAGCTTTCTATTCAAGGAGAGTCCATGATACCTGTTACAGGAGACCAAATTATGACGCCGGCCTGTTTGTTGAATCATTTGACGATGAAAATGCAAGGAAAGGTTATTGTCTCTACAAGATGGGATGCAGGGGCCCGGTAACCTATAACTCATGTGGTGTTATAAGGTGGAATAACGGGGTCAGTTATCCTATCCAGTCAGGTCATCCTTGCCTGGGTTGCTCTGAAGCCAATTTCTGGGATAATGGCCCGTTCTATCAGCACCTGCCCAAATTCCCGGGCTTTGGAATAGAAACGACAGCCGACAAGATTGGTCTGGGCGTTGGAATAGCAGCAGGAGTTGGGCTTGCAGCCCATGCTGTTGCAACTAACATTTCAAAACGCCGGGAGATAACAACCGGTAAAACAGAGGATGAAAAATAATATTAATAATCAACTGAATAATTATGGCAAACAGAATAGTTGTTGACCCTATAACAAGGATTGAAGGTCACCTCAGAGTTGAGGCAGAGATCAAAGATGGGAAAATCGTTGATGCCTATAGTTCCGGGACCATGGTACGAGGTATAGAGATTATTCTTAAAGGACGCGATCCCCGTGATGCATGGGCATTTACCGAAAGAGTATGCGGTGTCTGTACTACAGTGCATGCCCTGGCCTCCGTGAGAACTGTGGAAAATGCTCTTGGTATTGCAGTACCTCCCAATGCCGAGATGATAAGGAACCTTATGTTCTGTGCTCAGTATATGCAGGACCATGTAGTTCATTTCTATCACCTCCACGCACTCGACTGGGTGGATCTTGTTTCTGCACTAAAAGCCGATCCGGCAGAGACTTCAAAGATAGCTCAGACCCTTTCCGACTGGCCAAAAAGTTCTACAGGCTATTTCTCTGACCTCAAGAACCGCCTCCTAAAATTTGTTGAGAGCGGTCAGCTTGGCATTTTCGCTAACGGATACTGGGGACATAAAGCATATAAACTTTCACCGGAAGTTAACCTGATTGGGGTGGCCCATTATCTCGAAGCACTTGAATGGCAGAAAGAGATAGTAAAGGTTCATACAATTTTCGGAGGTAAGAACCCTCACCCAAATTACCTTGTCGGCGGAGTGCCATGTGCTATCAATATTGACGAAAACAACGCCCTTAACTCAGAAAGGCTTGCTTTTGTTGGCAAACTTCTGAATGATGCCAAGACATTTGTGGAACAGGTTTATATACCGGACCTTATGGCTGTGGCATCGTATTATAAAGACTGGGGCGCTATCGGTGGCGGTTTAAAGAATTACCTGGCATATGGTGACCTTCCTGTAAACGGCTATGCCGATGTCGGGAATTTTAAATTTCCAAGGGGTGTCATCCTCAATCGTAACCTCTCTGAAGTATTGCCTGTTGATGGTACCGACCCTGAACAGATACAGGAGTATATATCACATTCATATTATGAATACAAAGGTGGTGACGGACTGGCAAAACACCCATGGGAAGGCGAGACTTCACTTAATTATACCGGCCCTGTTCCACCATATGAGCATCTTAATGTAAAGGGTAAATACAGCTGGCTTAAGACACCCAGGTGGAAGGGCAATCCTATGGAGGTGGGTCCGCTGGCCAGGATGCTGGTTGGCTATGCATCAGGCCGCAATGAGTTTAAAGATGTCGTGAACTGGGCACTTAAGACTCTTGATGTACCGGTAGATGCCCTGTTCTCTACCCTGGGACGTACAGCAGCAAGAGGACTCGAAACAAAACTTGTGTCGGGTTGGGCCCTGGAGTTCTATAATACCCTTCTCGCTAATATTAAGAATGGTGACAGCAGAACATTCAATCCTGATAAGTGGGAGCCTTCATCCTGGCCCGACGAAGCTAAAGGTGTCGGCTTGTCCGAAGCACCGAGAGGAGCACTGGCACACTGGATTGTTATTAAAGATAAAATGAT
>DATFLA010000121.1:0-3810 GCA_035268305.1 Bacteroidales bacterium
CAACTGTGGGAAATTATAACTGACAAGATAAATCCAAATAAAAAGTTAAGTCTTTTCATAATTTAGCTCAATTTGTTTATGGTAATAGTTGTATTAATCTCCATTAATTAGTCTGTTAATATCATTCTTTTTGAAGATACCTCAGTACCATCAACAATAAGATTATATACAAATAAGCCTGGCTTAAGCTCTGAAGCGGGTATCAATACTTCTCCATCACCTGCGTTCTGTATATTATAACTTTTAACCTGACTTCCTTGCAGGTCATATACATTGATCATTGCATTGGAGGCATTATCAGGAATGGAGTATTTTATGATAGTGTTCTCATCAAACGGATTAGGTATATTTTGAAAAAGTGAAGCATCCTTAATAACGGTGACAGGATTGTCTTCGGTAGTAAAATTAACGCTTTCCTTCTTAGCTTCAGACAAACCAGCGAACAGACTTTTTAACTCATCCAGTTCGTTTTGTTGAGATTGAACCGCATCAATCAATATCGGAATCAGTTCAATATAGGAAATTGCTTTTAGTCCATCAGGTCTATCAGAAACAATATCCGGAATTATTTCTTCAACCTCCTGGGCAATTAAGCCAAATTCAACTTTTTCATTTGGTACATCTGAACCAAAGGCGCCGGTTTTGAAATTATATTTAACCGGATGAAGTTGCGTAAGCAGACTGATAGAATTAGGGATAGCTTCAATATTTTCCTTTAGTGAAATATCGGATATTGTATGAAGACCATTATGCCACACATCTCCATCACCATCAACCCAGAAATTGTCAGAACCACTCAGATCGACAGCATAGCATCGAGTTTCATAATTGGGTGCGTGAGTAACAAATGATTTGAATTCGTAGGCTGGCCCTGTGGGAGTAAATTCAATATCACCGCTGTCACGATGTATGGTTAAGATATTATTATCAGAAGACTTCAAGGAGTTTTCTGAATGATGAACTCCCAGGTGGAGTTCCTGATCATCATCATCATACAATAGGTAAGCTCCCTGATAAGTACCCCCGTCATTATTAAATCTAAGATAGATTGTTTCTTCCTCTTCGCATTCAATCTTAACCACTGGTTCGTTCTCTACTATGTGTAGAATGGTTGATGGAGATGTTGTTCCAATACCAAAATCCCCTTGCGCGTCATACTTGACCTGAGAGAATAATGCTGTTGATGCTAATGTCAATAATAACAAGTAAATCACTGATAGTCTTTTCATTGTTAAATAGTTTTGGGTTTACAATTGAGGGCATTTAATCCCCACTAATTATTAATTGATTAGAGTTTCACACTTATTATAAAGGCACATGTTTTCAACATTTAAGTGAACTGCGAAACTTTACTTCTTTATAGTTTCACTTTTCTGACCTCTATCGAATAATTACGGTTCTTTATGATCACACCCGAAAAAATCAAGACAAGAGTGATCATAAAAAGAGGGTCGGGCGAATTTCCATGCATGTCATTCAGAATGAAAAGTTAATGCATAGGTAAATAGGAGTCAATCCTAATAAATTAGGATTTTTATATATGGCGCAAAAATGCAAGTTGCCTCTTATATCGAATGTTTATTTCTCATTGTTATTTACCGATTACGGGCATCTAAATAACCCACTTCCCAAGCAATATTGAACATTTCTGCTGTGTTTTTTGCACCTAATTTTCCTTTAAGATGTTCACGATGTGATATTACAGTAGTTATGCTGAGACATAATTTCATTGCTATCAGTTTTGCTGAATATCCTTTCGCTAGTAATTTCAATATTTCGTTTTCTCGGTCCGATAACGGGTATTCTTTTAATTGGTCGTGGGGTGCCATTTTAACATCTTTTACAATAGAAATTCCATTAATATAATCAACCGTTTAATCAGGATTGCCACCAATTTGTTACCCTAATTTCACATGTTATAAAACATGTTTTCTCGAAAAATAAGTTCAGGATTATATCCTGAGACCTGTAAAATTTATGTATAAAAATATGCTATAATATTTGGCCGGAATCAAGGGAAAAGAGGTGTTACCAAATAGGCCCAGTTCATCGCTAAAGGAATCTGGACAGGTAGGAATTAAGGCGATCAAGCCTTCGGCTGTATATTCCGGGCAAGTTGCTCCGGAATATACATCGGGCACATGAATTGCATGATCTTGCCCAAAGACGGACATCGATTCTTGCTGAAAGCGGACAGATGTGGAAAAGATCAGAGATGTACTACAATGAAACCTGGAATTGAAGTTCAGCATCAGTAAGACTGTCGAGGCAGTAGGGATAAACTAAACCAGTTCGGGTGAACACATCGCTGAGTCTGAGCGTTCAGGGTTCACATACCGGGATGTCTTACAGATGGAAAACAAGGATATTATAGAGATATTTGAAAAAGGTAACCGGACCTCTAACCCACTTTACGAGGCCCTTACCGGTATTCCTTATCACTCTAAATGGACCGACTTCTCTCCGGCCTTAATGGCCACGGAGAGGACGTTCTCCCTTGGAGGCATTGGGCAGGTGGCAAAGGGAGTGAATGCACAGGGAGGGTTATATGCCCTGTTGAAATCGAGGATGATCCTGCCTGTCGAATCAGGTGAAGAATAGAGGAACCTTCCCGCATCGTAAGTCTCATCACCGGTGGTTTATCTGCAAATACATGGAAAAATCTTTTCCCCGACAATTCTGTTGTTCATAATCCAGGTTTCAAGGCAACGGTAAGCGCGAACAGGCCGTAAAATGGAAACGAATTGTTGATGGGGAAGTTGACAATACTGATAATTGCAAATAATTAACACTTGTTCTATTTTTGTATTCACATGCATCATTTAATTTTACATAACGAAGACGATATCAGACAACTTTGCATTAAGTATAATGTTAAGAGTTTGTTTGCCTTTGGATCAGTCACCACAGAAGAGTTCACAGATGAAAGTGATATTGATCTTTTGGTCTCCTTTATGCCAATGTCTCCTGAAGATTGTGCTGATGCCTACCTTGATTTAGCAGATGGTATCGAATCATTATTAAAAAGATCAGTTGATCTGGTGACTGAAAGAAGTCTGAGAAATCCATACTTCATAGACTCGATAAATAAAACCAAATCTAAGATCTATGAAGCCTGAAATCTTAAAATACTTCCACGATATTTTAAGCTCAATTGATTCAATTGATTCATTCCTCGGAGAACAGCGTGATTTTAATAAGTATATGGAGGATAAAATGCTTCGTCGAGCTGTGGAACGAGAAATTGAGATTATTGGGGAAGCCATGAATCGAATCTTGAATATCGATCCGCAAATTGAAATCTCAAGCTCTCGCCAGATTATTGGCATGAGAAACAGAGTTATTCATGGATACGATGACGTTGACGATGAAATAGTATGGGGAACTATTCAACGACATCTTCCAATTCTTAAAAGTGAAATTCAGGAATTGATGAAGTGGATCACATTTCTTTGATCAAGAATACTTAAAATTAATTGTAAAGCATCTCTGTACTTATGCGCTACAATTCTTATCACACAAGCATAAAGCAGCTTGCAAGGCAGTATAAACCTCAGGAAAAATTTATCCGAAATATGATCGTTCAAATATCTGGAGATGAAAAATGAACAAGAGGACAAATATATTGGGAGTGCATTTTCAAATATTGAGGTTCTGAATAAATTCCTGGAACGTGAAGAATCTGATGCTGTTATCAGAAACTGCCTGAAGCTGGACAGCGTCATTTCAAAGATTGTAAATCAAGGCAAACTAAAAAAGTCATCAATGTAGGCTGGTTCTCAAACTATGCAATATTACATCTTCTGAATT
>DATFLA010000122.1:0-2646 GCA_035268305.1 Bacteroidales bacterium
AGAGTATAATCAATGCCGGGATATGACTTAACGAAACTGTGAAAAGGTGATATTCCGGTACCCGTAGCAATTAAGACGAGTTTCCTGCTGTAAAGGTCAAATGATTCTATGCCAAAAGAGCCAAAAGGTCCGTTAACCTGAAGCAACTGACCCTTGGTACAATTTTTCAACATACCTGAAATTTTGCCATTCAGAACTTCTCTTACAAGAATCTCAAGGTAATCGTCCTTTTCACCGCTGTAAACAGAATATTCCCGCTGGTCCATCTCACCTGCCGGACTGACAATAATATGCTGACCGGCCCTAAAATTCATTTCGCCCCTTTCAAATCGCAGTATAAAAGTGCTGTCGGTCAGAAACCTGACTTTTTGTATTCTGTGTAACCCTGTAGTAAGTGTCAGATCGGGGTCTTTCTTTTCAAGATACATAAATAACAGATCCTATGATTACTGATCAGGAAACAACAGGATAATTCATTGGTTCAAAAACACTGATTTTTAAAGAATGGCTACCACGGTCCGGTTTCATTAAATTCTTGCACCAATAATAAGGATATCATCTCTCTGTGCCTGGTCCCCTTTCCATTCATTAAATTTCCGCTCAAGAATATCCCTTTGCTCGAACATTGGCTGGTCACAAATCTTTAAAAGAAGTTTCTTTAAGTTTTTGCTCCCAAACCTTGTGTTTTTATTTCCCCCTGCCTGGTCTATAAAACCGTCTGTGAAAATATAGAAAGTGTCTCCTATTTCAAGCTTTATCTCGTGATTTGTAAAAGACTTATCACTCAGGAAATGCACACCAACTGGCATCATGTCTGCTTTTATTTCAGTGAGTTGCGGCTTGCCGCTCGTACTGCTTATAATGTACAGGGAATTGAAGGCTCCGGAGTATTGCAAGACAGAAGTTGTTGTATCTATCACACACAATGCCATTTCAATTCCTTCCCTCGATTCCTCTTTCTTACCTGTCTGACGCAATGAATGTTTTATTTCTTTTCTAAGTTCATTAAGGATCTGGTTTGCCCTAATTTCTTTTTTATTCTGAACAATCTCATTTAAATATCCAATACCCAGCATGCTCATAAATGCACCTGGTACCCCGTGTCCGGTACAATCAGCAGCTACAAGAACAATATGATGATCTATCTGCTTTATCCAGTAGAAATCGCCGCTTACTATTTCCTTAGGTTTATAGAAGACGAAATTCTCATTTATCAGTTCTGTAATATATGTTTCAGGAGGAAGAATTGCCATTTGTATTCTCTGGGCATAGTTGATACTGCTTATAATTTCTTCCTTCTGGCTGTTTGTAATCTCATAGAGTTGTTTCAGCTCCTCATTAGTTTTAATTATCTGATCATTCTTCTTTTTAAGTTCCGTACTTTGTTTTTCAAGTAATACACGACGTTCATCTAGTTCTGCCATAAGTTTCTTTGAGCGCTTCAGGCTCATATAATAAACCACGATAAGTCCTATTGCCAGGATCAGGATAACAACCAGGCCCAGGATCACAATACCGCGAAAAACCTTGCTTTTTTGGAGGATCTCTACTTCAGATTGTTTTTGACCCACTTCAAAAGCAGTACGGAGATCAGCCATTTTTCGAATGTTACTTACACTTTGTAGCGTATCATTGGTTCTTATATATTCAGTGATGTAACGAAAGGCGCTGTCGTACCTTCCACTATTTCTGTAGATCTGTGCAAGTAACCAGGCTGCCGCCCCTTTATATTCTTCAATTCCGAGTTCATCTGCTTTATTAAATGCCTTTGTTGCCAGGCTGTGTGCCTTACTGATATTACCCTCATTCATCAGGATTCCTGCATAGGCAATATTAAACTCAATTGCAGGACGTTCATCATCATTTTTAGTAAGAGACCCAATCCCTTTCAGAAGATATTTTTTAGCCAGATCATATTCCGACAGTTTAAAATATACCAGCCCCATATTCCCAATACAGTATGCATAATTAATGCTGTCATGTATCCTTAAAAAGAGATTTTGGGCCCTGGAATAAAAAAACAGTGCACTGTCGTATTGTTCGTTACTGTAATATGCATAACCCAGATTATTCATCTCAGTAGCCAGGCTTAAGGTATCTCTTGTATTTTCGAATATTTTTAAAGCCTGACCCATATAATAAATCTCATTATGGTGATTCCCCTGTTTATTATATGTTTCAGCAATTGCCATATATGTTGCCCCCAACCGATGGTTGTTACCCGTTTTTTTATAATAATTTGCCGCCTTGATAAAGTTATCCAGTGCCGCAGGCAGGTTCTTTCCGTCAACATAGCTGTAACCAAGATAATAGTATGGTTTTGCTGCGTCGAGTTTCAGTTTCTCAGCCAGCTTTACAGCCTGTTCACAATAAACCTTATTATTTTCGTCATCACCCGGGCTTGAGATTACCTTGCATAAAAGGTTAAACCTGTCGGTATCATTCTTTTCGAGACCATTGTTTAATATATATATCAGGCTGTCCCGTGACTGACCACTGACACAGGTCAATGAGCTAATCACCACTAAAATGGCAAAGCAAAAACAAGGAATATTTCTATAAAACATATAGCTATTATTATTACAGCGGTATCCTTATGTAAGGATCAATGGTATCCCGTACCTTATCTTTTGTTGTAAAAATGAT
>DATFLA010000123.1:0-5287 GCA_035268305.1 Bacteroidales bacterium
ACCACAATTGCCGGCCTGCTTGGACTTCTTACCCATTCGGTAATTCCTGCGAAACAGGCTGGTATTCTTGCTTCATCGGGAGTATTTGCCGCCCTCTTACTGAGTCTTTCTTTTATTCCGGCACTACTTTGCAGGCGTAAGAATACAATGACATGGAAAAAACAGGGAAGGAATAACGATATTATTAATAATCTGATTGTTAAAAGCGGGGAGGCTGTTATAAGGCATCCCGGAGCAGTGCTTTTAATTGCATTTTTATTTACCCTTGCTGTATCGTCCTGCATATTTTTTCTTGCAATTGAGACTAACCAGGAGAATTTCTTTCCGGCAAATAATCCCGTAAGAAAGGCATCAGACATAATAAACAGAAAGTTTGGAGGATCCCAGACTGTTTCTGTAATGGTATCGGGCGACATCAAAGATCCGTCTGTTATGCGCAGTATCGATGAACTTAGTTCTAATCTGACTGATTTAAAGGGAGTAGGTGATGTTTATTCAATTTCGCAGGTTGTAAGGGAAATGAGCAAAGCTATTTTCGACAAAGGTGATCCTGAATATAACAGTATACCGATGTCCCGGGAAGCTATAGCACAGATGTTTGAATTATATTACATGAGTGGCGACCAGGGTGATTTCAGGCAACTCATAAATCACGGAAATACCCGGGCACACATACTTGTAAAACTATCAGAGCCATCGGAGGATGTTATAAGTGACGTTCAGGGAAGTATCTCAGGATTTATTCCTCCACCGGGAACCAGGATCACAACAGGAGGAAATGCAATTATAATGGCCGATTTTGCAAGGTTGATATTCAGGGGCCAGGTGAAATCGCTTATCCTTGCACTTTCACTTGTATTAATTCTTCTGACAATTATATTCAGATCATTGAAAGCCGGCATCATCAGTTCAGTTCCACTAGCCTTGTCCATCCTCATTCTTTTCGGTTTTATGGGATTTACAGGCATTGCTATTGATGCTGCAACAGCCCTGTTGTCGTCGATAATGATCGGAGTAGGAGTTGATTTTACAATACAGTTCCTTTGGCATTTTAAAAGAGTGCTGGCTAAAGGTTCTTCCTATAAAGATTCAGTAATGATATCACTGACTGAGATTGGAAGAAGAATTATGATTAATGCACTGGCAGTGATGTCGGGATTTTCAGTTCTTATATTTTCCGGTTTCAGCTCAATACGGTTCTTCGGTTACCTTGTTTTTATTTCAATTGGATCGTGCCTTGCAGGTGCATTAGTAATTATTCCTGCCATACTCGTGTTCTTCAGACCTTCATGTTTTCGACGAGAACAAAAAATCCAGAGTTTTATGAGATACATAATAATAACCGGTAATAAAGATGATAAGTAAAATCCACTGTATATGTAATATATCTGATTCAAAAAAAAACTAAAATGAAAAAGCTAATTGTATTGATAATACTCATCTGGGCAGCACTTTATGCCGCAGCACAGTTGCCGGATCCTTCACGGATTATGAGTGATTGCCGCGACATGAGCATTGCGGGGTCCATGACAGCAACAGTTAATCTGACTATCACTGAAAGGAACGGTTCTGTGAGAGACAGGACAATTTCAATGGCTAATAAAACATTTCCCGGCGGTATGGAAAAGAGATTTATAAGGTTTCTTGCCCCTTCCGATGTAAGAGGAACCGCAATGCTTATAACAGATAACAGGGATGACGAGGATGAGATGTGGATATACCTGCCGGCACTTAAGCGGAAACGGCGTATCGTTACCTCTGACAGGGGAAAGAGTTTTATGAGTTCGGAATTCTCCAATGCGGATATGAGTTCACCCCCGTTAAAAGACTTTAAATATACTCATGCAGAAGGATCAGGAGTAAGTGATGAATGGATTGTAAAAGGAATACCTGTTAGTGAAGATAAAGCTGATGAGTACGGATATTCCAAAAAGATCAGTTATATTAAAAAGCAGGGTATGATAATTGAGAAAATAGAGTTTTATAATTATGATAATGAATTATTTAAGATTATTGAGATAAGAAAAGTACATCCTTTGGAAAACGGACGGTATATAGTATCGGGTATGTCGGCATATAATCTTAAGACAGGCAGAAAATCAGAAATTGTATTCAGCAAAATATCTACCGGGGCCATGGTTGATGATGATATATTTACACTTCAGAATCTCGACAGGTAGACTGCCTCCACCGTATTAAAGACAGAGATGAAATGAGAATGATCTTTTCATGACTACAGGATGATGAAGTCATTACGGTTTCATACATTTGTTAGGTATAAAACTTCTTATAGATGATAAGAACAGAAGAGACTATCTGTGCACCAGCAACAGCCATGGGCGGTGCTTTGGCAATTATCAGGGTAAGCGGAATGCAAAGCCTTGAGATATGTCAGAAAATATTCTTTCCTGCAGGAAAGAATATAGTTTTACCTGTACAGAAAGGCTATACACTTTTATTCGGTGAGATCCGTTCCGGTGATGAGGTAATAGATGAAGTACTAATAAGTATTTTCAGGTCGCCCCATTCCTATACCGGTGAAGATTCGGTTGAGATATCATGCCATGCATCACCGTATATCATAACAAGAACGCTTGAGTTGCTGACTTCAAACGGGGCGGTAACTGCTCATCCGGGGGAGTTTACGCAGAGGGCCTTTCTTAACGGGCGCCTTGACCTGTCGCAGGCTGAAGCCGTTGCTGACATAATAAACTCAACAACCAGGTCGGCACACAGTGTCGCAATGAACCAGATGCGGGGAGGTTTCTCTGCTGAAATCGAAAAGCTCAGATCCGAACTGCTATATTTTACTTCACTTATTGAACTTGAACTGGATTTCGGAGAGGAGGATGTTGAATTTGCCGACAGGTCGGATCTTAAGAAGATAATCTTAAAGGCGAAGGATATTACCGACAGGCTTGCAGACTCATTCAGTCTTGGCAATGTGATAAAAAACGGCATTCCTGTTGTTATTGTCGGAAAGCCCAATTCAGGTAAATCAACACTTCTTAACGCTCTACTTATGGAAGAAAAGGCAATTGTATCGGAGATACCAGGAACTACACGTGATGCTATTGAGGATTCAATCGTTATCGAAGGGACAGAGTTCCGGTTTATCGATACAGCAGGGTTGCGTGAGACAGCGGACTTGATTGAAACAATAGGCATTAAAAAAACACATGAGAAAATAGACCAGGCTTCGGTAGTAATGCTGGTTGATGAGGTGAATGATTCCACAGGGATGATACTGGAAAGGATTAATTCGATTCGAGCAATGATCAACGGTCGTGATAAGAAACTTTTCATCCTCATCAACAAAACAGATACTTCAACAGAACAGCGAAACGGTGAAATAAGGAAAGCTATTGCTTTAGAAGAGGGAGAAAGTATGATATTCATATCAGCAAAGGCAAAAAGCGGTATTGATGATTTGAGGAAGCACCTCGGGGAAGTCATGCTAAGTGACCGGCCTGCTGAGGAAGACGTGATTATTACGAACGCCAGGCATTTCGAGGCTCTCTCAGGTGTCTCAGCCAGCCTGCAAAGGGTAATTGAAGGACTGGAAACTGGTATACCGGAAGATCTTATTGCCCTGGATATACGACAGGCAATACACTACCTCGGAGAGATCACCGGTGAGATAACAAATGATGAGGTGCTTGGTAATATATTTAAGAATTTTTGTATCGGAAAGTAACCAGCACAAAACAACCAAATAACAAATAATTATCAAACGTACACAAAGCCCCATTTATAGGAGCTTTTTTAATGCTTACAAATATACGTTTGTTTAGTGTTAATAGTTGTTTGTTTATGAAATATTTGTACCTTTGTTGTACCTCGAGACGGTTGAGATACAAAAAACAGGGCTAAGCCCTATTTGTTTTGCGCTTAATTGCACTTAAATATACTTAATTACATTTAAAGATACTAAATGAGTTCAAATATTGAGGTACAAAGAATTTGCCAGCATTGCGGTAAGGAGTTCACAGCCCGAACCACAGTAACCCAGTATTGTAGTGATACCTGTTCCAAACGTGCCTATAAAGCAAGGGTAAGGGCTGGTAAGGTTGAGCAAAGCAATAAGGAAACCCAGCGAATAAAGAGCCAACCTATGGAGGAATTGAAAGCAAAAGAGTTTTTAACTGTTCGTGACGTTTCCCGTTTGCTTAATTGTTCGGTACGTTCTGTATATTACTATATTGACAAAGGAACAATCAAAGCGGTGAATTTAGGAAAAAGGGTTACAAGGGTTAAACGTTCGGAAATTGACAAACTATTTTGATTTAAACACCAAAGCATAAAAGACAATGGCAACAAAAGTTAAATTAAGACAAAAGGCAATTTCAGGGAATAGGCAAAGTTTATACCTTGATTTTTACCCACCTATACCCCACCCTGAAACAGGCAGCCTAACCCGAAGAGAATTTTTAAACATGTTTCTTTTTAGTGAAATTGAAATTGAGGAACAGAAATACTTTGATTCAAAAGGTAAAGAACAGAAACGGTTTGTTCCTGTACTGGATAAGAAAAACGAGCCAAAGAAAGCAAATCTGAACCCGCTTGAAAAACATCATAATAAAGAAACTTTACAACTTGCTGAACAGATAAGACAAAAACGGGAAAACCACTTAAACAAACCCGAAATTTATACAGGGTACGAAAAGGAACAACTAAAGATTAAAGAACGGGGCGAACAGAACTTTGTTGAGTATTTCAAAGCCCTTGCCGACAAGCGTAAAGCCAGTAACCACGATAACTGGGTTTCGGCTTGTAATTACCTTGAATCCTTTACTAATGGAAATTTAAAGTTTGCCGACCTCAACGAAAAGTTATGTAATGAGTTCAAAGAGCATTTACTAACTACCAAAAGCAATAAAAGCAGCAAAACAACCCTTGCCCAAAATTCAGCCGTTTCCTATTTTAATAAACTGAAAGCAGCCCTGAAACAAGCCTATAAAGACGGTTATTTGCCAACAGACCTGAACTCAAGGATTGAACCAATTAAACAGGCAGAAACCCAAAGGAACTTTTTAACCATTGAGGAACTGAACAGCCTTGTGAAAACGGAATGTAACAACCCTTTATTGAAACGTGCAGCCTTGTTTTCAGCCCTCACAGGGTTGAGGTTTTCTGATATTAAAAACCTTATTTGGGGTGAGTTGGAATACATCGAGGGAAACGGGTATTTTATTAAATTCAAACAGCAAAAAACAAAAGGGGTTGAAATGATGCCTATTTCTGAACAGGCTTACAGCTTACTGGGTGAACGCAAAGAACCCACCGA
>DATFLA010000124.1:0-2845 GCA_035268305.1 Bacteroidales bacterium
GCTTCAAGTGGTTAGATTCTATATACCTACTCATAAACTTAAGTCATATCATGAACAAAACAAATAATTTCTTAGTCTCGATCACCATTGCCCTCCTCTTCGCAATGATTATCGCGCCTTCCTCCTCTCCGGCACAGATTATCACTAACCATGATTCAATTTCAAAAAAAGCTTCAAAACGGAACAAGGAAGAACGTGAAGTGCTAAAGGGGAAGAAAGTACACAAGCTTCCACTGGGAAATCCCATTGCCGCATTTAGCAAAGGTGGAGAGAAGGAAAAAGAACTGAGAGATTTTATTACTGAGCAAAAAGTAGCCGGCCTTCTGATTTTGCAGGATGGAAAGATCCGTTTAGAACGCTATGCTCTGGGACACAGCGAATCCAAACGGTGGCCTTCATTGTCTGTTGCAAAATCTGTGACAAGCACGCTTGTGGGTATTGCCATCAAGGATGGCTACATAAAAAGTGTTGATGACTATGTTACATATTACATCCCAGATTTAAAAGGGAGTGCATACGATAGTGTGAAGATTCGCCATCTCCTCACAATGACTGCAGGTGTTCGATGGAACGAAAGTTATACTGACCCTGATGGTGATATTGCCAGATTTTCTACAGATCCGATTGACCCAGGCATAAATGCAATAGTTAGTTACATGAGACGTCTGCCAGCCGTGGCAGAACCCGGCAAAAAATTTCTGTATAGTACAGGTGAAACTCACCTGCTTGGTGTTCTTGTAAGCGCAGCAACCCATCAAACCTTGTCCCACTATCTTTCTTTGAAGATTTGGAAACCTTACGGTATGGAACAGAATGCAACCTGGACCCTGGATAGAACAGGCCAGGAATTGGCTGGATGTTGCCTGCAAATGACACTCCGTGATTTCGCACGATTCGGGCAATTCGTCCTGGAAGATGGACGCATCGATGGCAAATCCATTGTTCCCAGTAATTGGTTTAAGACTGCAACTCATATACAGGTACCACTATGGCCCGGTGGAGGCTATGGATACGGATGGTGGATTTTTGATAGCAGAAGTTTTGATGCATTGGGAATCTATGGCCAAAGAATACATATTGACCCTTCAAGACGACTGGTAATTGCAGTCAACAGTGCATGGCCTGAGGCTGATAGTAACGACCGGCAACTGGCTTTCGCCAGATTTCTTACATCTGTTATCAACGAAATTGACAAGAAGGAAAAAGGTAAGCAAAAGAATTAAAGTCAATTACCTTCATTAAACAGTGCTCAACATAAACATTGCAAAACAACAACAAAATATAAAAACTGGATAGTAAAAGAGGATCAAAAGATTTCATACTATCCTGCATTGTTTTGTTAGCAAGCTGCACATTTAATAATAGTATTATCAATGATATCATCATAATGATATATGCAGGATTCAGGAGTAAATGAAAGTCTCAGAATTATACCTTTGTCAGGTTAATTAGATTTTAACGAAATGTTTAACGAAACGTGCAGAATATGAATGTTGAAGACTATATAAAATCATTTCCTGAAGAAGTTCAGATACGGCTTAGACAAATAAGAGATATTATAAGGGAAAATGCCCCTGAAGCAGAGGAAAGTATCTCGTATAAAATGCCCGCCTATAAAACAAATGGAAGACCCCTCATCTATTTTGCGGGGTACGACAAACATATAGGTTTCTATGCCACTCCCACCGGACATTCCCAATTTGCCGCTGAACTCTCAGAATACAGGCAGGGAAAAGGATCAGTACAATTTCCATTGGATAAGCCATTACCATTGGGTCTTATATCACGAATAGTAAAATTCAGGGTGGAGGAAAATTCCATTATAAAATCAAAGAGAATAAGTTACAAGACACCAACCGGCACCTGAAATATACTGTTCATGATTGTTCCCCTACGGTTTAATTGGATTGCAGCCGGTTCGGACTTTAATTCAAAAAACAATTGCTTTTAAAATTTGTTTAGATAATAATATTTAAGATTTTGAATATTAAGAGAAGAGAGGGCTATGAGCAAAGAACAACTTGCATCTGACACGAAAGGAATAACCATGAAGTTGCTTTCAATGGTTGACCTTGGTCCTGAGCTGGAAGGGATGGAAGGGCGTCAGCTTCGGATGGGTCTGGTGACCTTTGAACCTGGAGCCGTCGTCGGACCTGTTCATGATCATATAGACAGACCTGGTACTGTATATATAATTCAGGGCACAATCACTGATCATAGAAATGGTATCACCACAGACTCTGGACCCGGAGCAGGTTGGCCTGAGGACAGGTACACGCTGCACTGGCTGGAGAACAAAGGAAAGACCCCGGCTGTGGAGATATCAGTTGATATAATCAGGAAAGATTGAACACATGCAAACAACGCAGGCAATATGAGAAACATAACTGAATACAAGCCATGTCAAACATTATAGATTTTGAAAATGTGTCTTCAGCCGGTCTGGAGTCATCTCCTTTTGCAGGTTCACTTGCAGGCTTACGTGCCAATGAGTCGAGGTACTTTAAAAATAAATATAATCACGATTTTAAAGTTGTCCCTGCATCTGATAGCAGGGAGGCGCTGGATTATGTAAATAATATTCTGCTAAAGGAACGAGGACTTATAATTTCCTCAAAACCCCTGGAGACCAGCTCATTCATCATGGAGGGTTTAAGGATCACATACGTATTTTATGAGAGTGGACTTTCAATAAACGTGATGTATTCAATTAATGATCCCAAAAAACGTGCAGTAGGTTTTAAATTATCTGAGGGTATGGATGTCCCGGAGGAGCTTGAAGGGAAATTTAAGTTTGCAAAACAAAAATCAAAACTTGCAGGGACCATCCGCGGCTCTTTTTTTG
>DATFLA010000125.1:0-3978 GCA_035268305.1 Bacteroidales bacterium
TATACCTGTATACAGGTGCGACCATAATAAAGGGACCAAACATATACTGGTCACCTGTATTTTTAACTGCCACATCACTGCTGAAGTCCATAAACAGTGGTCTCATGATCGTATAGTCATCAAGCCATGTCATTCCGGCCAGGGAATATATATATGGCATCAGCCTGTAACGCAGTTTATCGTAATAAACCATGCTCTTATATGCAGGGTGTGTTTCAGGGGCTATGTTATATATCTCACGGAAA
Organism: Bacteroidales bacterium; assembly: GCA_035268305.1. Taxonomy (GTDB): domain Bacteria; phylum Bacteroidota; class Bacteroidia; order Bacteroidales; family VadinHA17; genus LD21. The sequence continues at coordinate 246 of DATFLA010000125.1, forward strand.
GGAAACTGTCCATGACTGCGGAACAGCGGACAGAAAGCACCAAACTGGAACCATCTTGTATTGAGTTCTCTCCATTCATCGAGATCGGCAGAACCCTCTTTTGCATTAACATACCTGTTCTCAACACAGAACCCTCCTATATCCATTGTCCAGTAGGGTATACCGGACACTGCATAATTAAGACCCGCTGGTATCTGGGCTTTCATATCCTCCCAACGTGTTCCTATGTCGCCACTCCATGTGGCAGTGGAATATCTCTGGAGGCCAAGAAAGCCTGATCTAGTAAGAAGGAAAACACGTTTATCAGGGTCAACTCTGCGCTGGCCGTTATAGATAGCCATGGCATTCATCAGAGCATAAGTATTGAAATATTTTGTTGAAGGTCCCATTGCTGTCGGTGTTGACAAGGCTTTCCTGTACTCGATACTTGCATTTGAGAGTATATCAGGCTCCGATGCATCCATCCACCATGCATCAAACCCTTTGGTATACAGGTTATCCTTTATCTGATTCCAGAAAAGATCCCTTGCTCCTTTGCTGTACGGATCATAAAAAGACCCGATATATCCCTTGCCTATCCAGTCCCTGACACTGTCCTTAACAGCCTGTTTATACATCCATCCATGACTGTCGAATTCCCTGTAATGTTCTGTCGTGATATAAAATTTCGGCCATACGGATATCATTATATGAGCATTCATCTTATGCACCGAATCAACCATACGGACAGGATCGGGAAAAAACTCCGGATCAAATTTATGCGATCCCCAGGCATCAACGGGCCAGTATGACCAGTCGAGCACTATATTGTCAACAGGAATATTGCGTTTACGATATTCTTTCAAAACAACGAGCAGCTGATCCTGCGATTTATATCTCTCACGGCTTTGCCAGTATCCCATTGCCCATTCCGGCATTACCGGTGCCTTACCGGTCAACTCACGATAACCTTTTATTATGTCGTCACTTTTCTGACCATAAATGAAGTAGTAATCAATCTGGTCACCCATTTCCGAAGTAAGCGAAAGTTCACCCTGTTCCTTTTTATCCAAAGGACTTAAGGCCTTAAGACCCAGGTAGGAAGTTCCGCCATCGGGATTCCATTCAATCCTGAGAGGATATTTCTTCCCCTTCTCCATCTCCGCAGAGAACTTATAAGTATTCGGGTTCCATGCTGTTCTCCATCTCTCGCGAACTACCGGCTTATTGTCAAGAAACACTTTTATATAACCGGCATAATAAAGTTTGAAATGAAACAACCCTGTCTCCTTCGGCTCTATACTTCCGGTCCATGTAACCTTTGAATGGGACAATGGTACATTTTCAGGGAGATTATGGATTGTTGTCAGGTTTTCATAATCGATTGAGGACTCTGTCCTTTTAAGAAAGATATCAGCAGAGTCCGATTTATTATAGTAGGTGGCAGTAAGTCCGCCTTCTGTTCCTTTGTCATCAAAAAGCCTGAAAAGATCAAGGTTGGAGTATGGCCTGGGATCACCAAACCATGTCATCGAGTAATTATCCCATAAAATTCCGTAATGTCTGCTGCTCATTACGAAAGGAACTGAAACTTTTGTATTATACTGGTAAAGGACTTCATTGCGTCCTTTATAATTAAATTCGTCCGACTGGTGCTGCCCCAGTCCGTAAAAAGCTTCATCATCGGGTGATTCAAATATCTGTCTCATCCGGTAACCCTTTGTCCCTTCCACCGTAACCGGTGAAAAAGACTTACCATCCTCAGCTTTTTCAGTTAACAGGACATTATTTCTGCCGTCGCTAAAAACTATCTGCCCTGTTGAAAGTGATATTCTTGCTCTTACATTGCTTGTTGAAAGGACAAGGTCTTTATCATTAGCTGCTGTTATAAATACAGGTGTATTATCGGGCTGATCAATAACACAGAGGCTTTTTTCCTGTGAAAATTTGTCGGATGGTGATGCTACCACATGAATAATATTACTATTTATTACCTCCACCCTGAGGAGTTTTGCTGATTTTCCGGGACTCCCGTTGAGATGAACAATAACTCCCCTGTTTGTCTTCTCCCAATTTTTACCCGGCTGAGGCAGGGAAAAAGTGAAAATTGCGGTAATAAATAATAATCTTAACATTTATTTTGATTTTATATATTCTGCTTCAATTTCAACAAGAAGATCGTCGCGACATATATCAGCTTCAATATAAACTACGGGGGCGCCGGGAAAATATTTTTCACACACAGCTTTAACCTTCTCAAAATCTTCCTGGTACCTTATATATGCCCTCAATATTATAAGTTCCATAGCGTTCCTGGAAGTATCACCGTCACTCCTGGGTATTTTATTTGAATTATAGAGTTTCAGGATATTTTCAAGTGTCACAGCTGTTTGTTTTTCAACATCGCCAAGACCTATTGTGTCCTGTCCTATGATGGATGCGGTGCCTGATATAAAAAGGTTGTTTCCGCTCAGCACTGCTCTTTCAAACTGGGGAGGTTGTTTACCGGATTTCCCTTGCAGAATGTTTCCCTTAAGAACCTTTTGTTCATAAGAATACGGATTGATCTGGTCAGGATTTTCAATAGGTATCACAGCTTCAGGATTTTCCGATTTAACAGCATAGAAATCCACCTTTACACCATCCATTTTCATTCCTATACCCGTAGCGGCCGGATAGCCACTTACTTTTCGGTATTTTGAATATTTCTCATTTCTAAGTTCGTTGAATGCCTGGTAGTTCTGGATATCATTATTTATACTGAGTATCCCGCCGATGAAGTTCCACTGACGTACGAGGTTATTAAAAGACATTCCCTCCTTTTCCAGGATAGCCTTCATCTGTTCAAAAACCTCATTACCAGCTCTGTATGTATCATCAGGAAACTGACCTGTTCCTATACCGAAAACAAGTAACTCCTTCTTGTTGCCATTTGACCTGACGACATAAGGAAGAGATTGATATTTTTTTGTTTCTATAAGGAAGTCAGCCTGATTCATGTATCCTGCTTCCACGATAACCTTCCAGGGTTTTTCAGGTGGATGTACAGTTATGCTGAAAGCCGGGCATTCATTACCAAATGCCTGTAATACAGAATTACTTATACTTTCATTTATACTCAAATAATGATCGTAGTTATCAGCATAAATAAAAATATTCAGCTTCGCCAGTCGCCTGCCTGTCTGTTTCTCCTTCTTTATCTGCTGCAAGCACTGTCCCCACTCCGTCTCCACACTGCCCTCGCTTTCCGGCAGATAAATTGAATATTTCTCCATCATTAATTCCGGTTTTTAATTACACAATATCTTTAACTCTTAAAGCCACCTGTCGCCTCAACATATAAATGCCCGGTACAATAGTCATCCCGGCGGGTATTCTGTTTCCAAAAAAATCTGTTGATGGCATTATATATCCATACAAAGCAGTAATATTAACTCCACTTTCTTTGAGGGGTGAATTATTTTTCAGAATAAAACCTGTAAGTTCATGCAGCTTCCGGGGAATGTCCAGGTTAGTCAGCAGGGAACCGTTAAACATCTGATTCACATCCGATCCTGCCAGTTTACTATTCAGCATCTCCTGTACTGTATTTTCCGCCCTGCAATTCCTGCTAACAATATTTCCTGATGAGTGTCTGTCGGAACCCATCACATTAATACCGCTAAAACCATTCTCCGAGGCATAAACATCGAGCACCCTTGTATTCCTGCAGTCCTCAATATGTATGGCTTCGCTGTCTGATACGTTAATAGTT